>NZ_JBEXRR010000015.1:0-128113 GCF_040613175.1 Nocardioides sp. NPDC006303 | reverse complement strand
GTGCCACCGGCGAGGAGATCGTCATCCAGGGCGACAAGACCGCCTCGGCCGGTGTCACCAAGAGCGTCACCAAGAAGCGCGTCATGACGCGCCGACTCGGCGATTCAGTTGACGGCTACGTGCACGTGGTCGTAGTGGTTGGCCGTGGGGTCGCCGCGGTCCTCCATCGTGCGCCAGCCCTCGTCGGCTCGGACCGGGGTCCAGATGCGCTGGTACCAGATGATGTCGTAGATGTTCAGCGCCGCGGCGTGCTCCTGGACGAAGGCGGCGATGGCATCGCCGAGCTCCTTGTCGTCGGTCATGAAGTCGAGCGCCTTGCCGTTGATGTGCTCGCCGTGCGGGTCGTAGCCGTACGTGGTGCCGGAAGCGACCGCAGGGAAGGCGTTGCAGACGGCGCGGTAGAGGTCGACCGCGTCGGAGACCAGGCCGTCCTCGACCGAGGAGTCACCGCAGGCGGAGAAGTCCAGTCCAGCCGGAGCGTCCTCGGACGGCGTCGGGGAGGGCGTCGGGGTCGGCGTGGGAGTGGGCTCGGGCGGGGGTTCGGGCTTGGTCCTGCCGAGGTTGCCCTCGGGGATCCACACCGGGTTGCCCTCCAGGACGATCTCCTGGCGGCCACCCTCGTCGCGGCCGGTGTAGTAGACCGCGCGCCCGAGCTTCAGCTCGCCGAGCTCCTTGGCGCGCTTTCCGTAGGAGGCGTAGACGGTGACGTCGTCCTGTACGTAGCGCAGCACCGCCTTCTGGGCACCGCCGCTCACCGACGTCGGCCGCTCGATCAGCGACTCGATCGTGGCGACCTCGCTCAGGGCGTTGGTCGCCGCCTCTCCCCCACGCTCGCCGCTGCGGCTGACCGTCGTCTCCCGGCCGGTGACCTCGCGGCGGTCGTTCGACATCCGGGTGTCCTCCCGGGTCGTCGGCAGCGCCGGGATCTTCGCCGTCGCCTTGGCCTCTGCCTCGATGCGCCGATCGGCCAATGACGGCAGCCGGAGTCCGGACTTCTCCTCCACCTCGGAGATCACGACGCCGGGGTTCGCCGCGGCCGCCCCGGCGGCCATCGCACCGCTGGTCGCGAACGTGACGATCCCTGCGGTCGCCACGGCATTCTTGGTTCTACGGACAGCTCGATAATCGCCTCTGTGGCTGGTGGCCACTGCGCAATCCTTCGCTCGACAATGTGGGGGTATCGCCCGAGAACGCCCTTCGCCACTTCCGCTGAAGCTGGGTCGTGAGCCCGGGCACAGCGCCTGAGTCAAGCACACACCTGCGGGGGTATCCCACGATGGGTCGGAGACTTTTGCGAAGTTGTTGATCTTCCAGCCGACCAAAAACGCAGGTCGGCCCGGGCTTCGAGAGCCCGGGACGACCTGTCGTCGAGACCAGTCGCGTCAGTTGTCGCGTCAGTTCGTGGAGACGTGCACGTGGTCGTAGTGGTTGGCGGTGGCGGACCCGCGGTCCTCCATGTAGCGCCACCCCTCCGAGGCACGCACCGGCGTCCAGATCCGCTGGTACCAGATGATGTCGTAGAGGTTGAGCTCCGCAGCGTGCTGCTGCAGGTAGGCGGCGATCGAGTCGCCGAGTGCCTTGTCGGAGAGCATGAAGTCGAGCGCCTTGCCCGAGGAGTGCTCGCCGTGACCGTCCCAACCACCGACGGTCATGGACTCGACCTCAGGGAAGGCGTTGCAGACCGCGCGGTAGACGGTGACCGCGTCGGAGACCAGACCGCTCTCGACCGAGGGGTCACCGCATGCGGCGGTGCTGACGCCGGCTGCGACACCGGTCTCCTCGGGCTTCTCGTCGACGAGGTGACCGGTGGTCACCCAGGCGACCTCGCCGTCGACGAGGATCTCGTCGCGGCCAGACTCGGTGCGGCCGGTCGCGTAGACCAGCTCGCCGGCCTCGATCTCACCAGACTGGGTGGCGTGCTTGCCGTAGGCGGACCAGAGGTTGAGCGTCTCCTCGGTCCAGCGCTTGACCGCCTTGGCGGTGCCGGTCTCGACCTGCTCGGGTCCCTTGGTCAGCGTCTCGACCGAGGAGACCGACTCGCGGTCGCCTCCGTCACGGCTGACGACGGTCTCGCGACGGTCGCCGGCGACGCGCGCGTCGTCACGGGTGCTCGGCACGTCAGCCTTGGCCGAGGAGACGGATGCGCCTGCGTTCTTGGCGATCAGGGTGGAGGTCGGCTCCGCGAAAGCGGCTCCGGCGCCGACTGCGGCGCCTGTCGCGAGAACCGCGACCCCTGCGCTGACAACTATGGATTTGGTCTTACGGACGGCCCGAGTGTCGCCTCTGTGGCTGCCGGCCACACGCAATCCTTTGCTCGACTACATGGTCTGTGCCCGAGTTTTCCCACGGTTTCAACGGATGAAACCCGTCGAGGGTTGTGCTGGTGGGGGCTCGGCACGGCAATGAGTACAACACACACGACAGGGGGTATTCCAATTCCCTTACCGAGTTTTTGCGTAGTCTTGTACCTGTCGAGCGACTGATTCCGAAGCCCGAAAACGCCCCTCAGGACCCATCCGAACGGGCCCTGGAGCATCAGCCGCCGGAGGTCTCCGACACGTTCTCGGCGAACCCGCAACCGCGCCCGTCGGCGTCGTCGAGCCACCCCTCCGGAAGGACCACCTTGTCCCGCGGCGCACCCTGGCGCCCACGCGGCGCACCCAGCTGTGACGAGGGGAAAGGCTCGTTCCGGTCGAGCTTGGCAAGCATCTCGTCGAGGTCCCGGAGGCTGTTCACCAGGCCGAGGGTCCGGCGCAGCTCACCACCGGCGCCGAAGCCCTTGAGGTACCACGCGATGTGCTTGCGGATCTCCTTGCAGCCGCGCTCTTCGCCCATGTGCTCGCAGAGCAGCTCGGCGTGGCGCCGCATGATGTCGGTCACTTCGCCGAGATTCGGCAGGACGTTGACCGTCTCACCGGCGAAAGCGGCCGCCAGGTCGCGAAAGAGCCAAGGGCGTCCGAGGCAGCCGCGGCCGATGACGACACCGTCGACACCGGTCTCCTCGACCATCCGGATCGCGTCGGCCGCCTCCCAGATGTCACCGTTGCCGAGCACCGGGATGTCGACCGAGGCCTTGAGCTCGGCGATCGCGTCCCAGTCGGCGGTGCCGGAGTACGCCTGGGCGACCGTACGCCCGTGCAGCGCAATCGCGGCGGCGCCGCTCTCCTGGGCGATCCGGCCGGCGTCCATGTAGGTCAGGTGGGCGTCGTCGATGCCCTTGCGGGTCTTCATCGTCACCGGTACGCCGTAGGGCTCTGCCGCGCGTACGGCATGCTCCAGGATCTCGCCGAGCAGACCGCGCTTATAGGGCAGGGCTCCCCCGCCGCCCTTGCGCGTCACCTTGGGCACCGGGCAGCCGAAGTTGAGGTCGACGTGCGCCACCCCGTAGTCGGCGCAGAGGATCTCGGTCGCCTTGCCGACGTAGACCGGGTCGGTGCCGTAGAGCTGCACGCTGCGTACGGTCTCGGCCTCGTCGAAGACGAGCATGTCCTTGGTGTGCTGGTCACCCTCCACCAGACCGCGCGAGGTGATCATCTCGCAGACGTAGAGGCCGGCGCCCTGCTCGGCGCACAGCCGTCGGAAGGCGGCGTTGGTGACGCCGGCCATCGGCGCGAGCACCACAGGGGTGTCGACGGTCAGGCTGCCGAGCTTGAGACCTCCGGAGACGGGCGCAGTAAGGACGGACATGCCCTCCATTGTCCGGCCAGCGGCGTGCCGTACGAAATCAAGCGGTCGGCGTCAAGAAGTCGGCGAGGCGGACGGCGATCCAGAAGGCTTGGGCGCCACGTACGGCGTCGGCTCGCTCTCCCAGGTGATCGGGTCGAACTCCTCGTAGGGCCGGAAGCTCACGCCGACGAGCTTGCCCTGGTCGGGGACGAGCATGACCAGGCAGGCGTTGACGCTGGCGCCGGGCGCGAACGGCTTGGGGAACGTCTTGCCGTCACAGGGCTTGAACGGCTCCTTGAACGCGGCCGCCTCGACCAGGCTGCCCCGGTCGTCGAGACCCCACAGCGGTACGTCATAGCCACCGAGGTCGGTCTTGCCGTCGTTCTTGATGGTGGCGCGCACGAAGTACGGCGCACGCGCCAGCGTCGCCTCGTCGAGCTTCCAACCGGAGAAGGTCTGCTTGTAGGAGGTCGACTCGAGCTTGGTGACGGTGATCGAGAGCTTGCCGTCGACACCCTCCTTGGGCGTCCACTCGACGGTCGCGGTCTCACCCAGCTCGCGGTCGGCACCGGGCTCGGTGAGCGCACCGGCGGAGGGCGATGCCGACGCCGAGGGCGATGCGGAGGCCGAGGCGGATGCGCTCTCGGACGGCTTGGGCGCGTTCGTCCTCGGCGCGGTGCCGCTGCACCCCATCACTGACATGGCCATGACCGCACCCGTGACGGATACGGCGAGTACGGACCCCGCTCGTTGCATGAGGACATCCTGCCGCACGCTTCTCGAGATCGTGCGGCAGGACGCCCCCTGCAAGGTTTACGAGGTGGTAACGGCCCGGCGGTGAAGTACTGCCTCAGGCGCCGATCAGACGCTCGGCGAAGTAGCGGCTCACGCCCTCGAGCGGGATCCGCTCCTGCTTCATGGTGTCGCGCTCGCGGATGGTGACCGCGTTGTCCTCGAGGGTGTCGAAGTCGACGGTGACGCAGTACGGCGTGCCGATCTCGTCCTGGCGGCGGTAGCGCTTGCCGATCGACTGGGAGTCGTCGAAGTCGACGGCCCAGTTGGCGCGCAGCTCGGCCGAGAGCGCCTTCGCCTTCGGCGAGAGCGCCTCGTTGCGGCTGAGCGGGAGCACGGCGATCTTGACCGGGGCGACCCGGTGGTCGAGCCGGAGCACCACTCGCTTGTCGACACCGCCCTTGGCGTTGGGGGCCTCCTCCTCGGCGTACGCGTCGACGAGGAAGGTCATCAGGGCACGGGTCAGACCGGCCGCCGGCTCGATGACGTAGGGCAGGTAGCGCTCGTTGTTGGCCTGGTCGAAGTACTGCAGGTCCTGGCCGGAGTGCTTCATGTGGGTGCCGAGGTCGAAGTCGGTGCGGTTGGCGACGCCCTCGAGCTCGCCCCACTCGCTACCGGGGAAGTTGAAGCGGTACTCGATGTCGACGGTGCGCTTGGAGTAGTGGCTCAGCTTCTCCTGGGCGTGCTCGTAGTGGCGCAGGTTGTCGGGGTTGATGCCGAGGTCGGTGTACCACCGGGTGCGCTCGTCGATCCAGTACTGGTGCCACTCCTCGTCCTCGCCCGGCTTGACGAAGAACTCCATCTCCATCTGCTCGAACTCGCGGGTGCGGAAGATGAAGTTGCCCGGCGTGATCTCGTTGCGGAAGCTCTTGCCGGTCTGGGCGATGCCGAACGGGGGCTTCTGGCGGGTCGAGGTGACGACGTTGGCGAAGTTCACGAAGATGCCCTGCGCGGTCTCGGGACGCAGGTAGTGGAGGCCCGACTCGTCCTCGAGGACACCGAGGTGGGTCTTGAGCATGCCGGAGAACTCACGCGGCTCGGTCCAGGCGCCACGGGTGCCGCAGTTGGGGCAGGCGACGACCTCGTTGATGACGACGGTGTCGGGGTCCTCGATGCCCTTCTTCTCCGCGTACTCCTCCTGGAGGTGGTCGAAGCGGTAGCGCTTGTGGCACGACTGGCACTCGACCAGCGGGTCGTTGAAGGTCTCGACGTGGCCGGAGGCGACCCAGGTCTGGCGCGGCAGGATGATGCTCGAGTCGAGGCCGACGACGTCGTCGCGCTGCTGGACCATCGCCTTCCACCACTGGCGCTTGATGTTCTCCTTGAGCTCGACACCGAGGGGGCCGTAGTCCCAGGCACTCCGGGTGCCGCCGTAGATCTCGCCGCTGGGGAAGACGAATCCGCGCCGCTTGGCGAGGGAGACGACGAGGTCAAGGGTCGATGCTGGCGGCTTTGCCACGATGAATGCTCTCTGCTCGAGGTGAGCCCGGCCGGCTGCCGGGCCTGGTGTTGAGGGGGATGTCTACAGCGACAGGGAAATCCTATCCGTGGTGTCATCTTGTTATGTACGCCGCCCGCGGGGCCAATTCGCTCGGCCGCTTGGGCGGGTCCCGATACCGTCCAGGCATGGAGTCGAACGCGCGTCGTCTGTGGAAGCTGCTCGAGCCGATCCATGCGGTGGGCTACTTCTCACCCGAACCGATCGGCCAGCTCAAGGAGGCCGGCTACCGCGGCTACTGGATGGGCTACTTCGCTGCCCGGTCCGCTCCGCTGGGCGCTGTTCCGGCCGAGGTCGTCCATGCCGTCTTCTACAACTTCGCCTTCTCACACGTCTCCCGGGCACTTCCCGACGCTTGGACGTACGCTCCGCCCGAGGCTGCGGACAAGGCCCGCCGCGCCGGTGCCGTCGCCGCGCTCCGCCGTCACCTCGGCCCGCTCGCCGATTCCGACGACCTGACCCGGGCTGCCTCGCTCGCCTCGCGAGCCGCTCTCGGCGCTCCGCCGGAGGGACGGGCCCTGTACGCCGCGCTGCGCTCGCTCCCCGTCTCCGATGACCCGCTGACCCTCCTGTGGGATTCGGCGACTCTGCTGCGGGAACACCGCGGCGACGGTCACGTCGCGACCCTGCTGGCTGCCGGGATCGGAGGCCGCGAGTCGCACGTCTTCCATGCCCTCGCCAACGGCACCTCCCCGTCGGTCTACGCCACCTCCCGCAACATCCACGAGACCGAGTGGGACTCCCTCGTCTCCGGGCTGCAGTCCCGCGGGCTCGTCACCGACGACGGCCAGTCCCTCACCGACGCCGGCCGGGAGACCAAGGCCGGGATCGAGTCGACGACCGATGCGCTTGCTGCCACGGCGTACGCGACCCTGGAGCCTGCCGAGATCGACGAGCTCATCGCGCTGCTGCGGCCGCTGGCCAAGGCTGTGGTCGCCTCCGGCGAGATCCCCGGCCAGTCACCGATGGGGCTGAACCTCGACGACATCTAACCCGTTGCCGGTCAGAATTCGGGGGGTCATGCTGGGACCCATGGAGATGCCAGACCTCGACCCCCGGCTCGCACCGATCCTCGAGCTGGCCGCGGTCGCGGCGGCACGACCGGGTGTCGAGGTCGACGAGGAGACCCTGCGCGAGATCTTCGAGGAGGCCGCGATGCTGCTCGACCTCGGAAACGTCCTCGACGAGCTCGACGACCACGACTCCGGCAGCGTCGTCGCCGGCCTGTGCACTGATCTGCTCGCCGCGGACCCTGCCGACAGCGTCCGCGCCCACGCCGAGCTCGCCCTGGCCGACGTATCGCTGCACGACCCCGAGGCCGCCGCGGTCGCCTACCGGATGGCTGCCCACGCCCTTCGCCTCTGACTGCACACGGTCGTCACCAACTCAGATCGTGGAGCGTGCTGATGCGGCGCGCGGCGGCCTCGGGGTGGGCGTCGTCGCGATCGAGGAGCACGGCGTCGAGGCCGGCCTCGAGCGGACCGAGTACGTCGTGGGCCAGGCTGTTGCCGACCATCAGCGCCTCCCCTGGCGCGATGCCGGCACGCTCGCAGGTGAGCAGGTAGGAACGTGGGTCAGGCTTGCTCGCCGGCAGGGTCGAGGTCGAGACGAGCAGGTCGACCTCCGCGGCGAGGCCGGTCAGGTCGAGCTTGAGGCGCTGGTGGTCATCGTCTCCGTTGGTGAGGACGACCGTTCTGAGACCGGCGTCGCGCACCCGGCGCAGCGTCGGGACGGCGTCGTCGAAGGCGACCCACTGCGCTTCGTACCTCGTCAGATACCCGGCGAACAGCGCGTCCGCATCCACATCGGTGACCTCGACCCCGAGGAACTCCCTCGCCCGCTCCCGTCGCTGCTCCTGAAAGCCGAGCTCCCGGCTCTGGTACCGGCGATAGTGCCTGTCCGAGACCGCTTCCCACCGGTGCGCGACGTCGACCCCGCTGATCCCGTGCTCGGCCGCCCAACCGACGACCGCTCTCCGCGCCGCTCCCGCCTGGTCTACCAACGTGTCGTCCAGGTCGAAGATGATCGCGCACAGTGCAGCCACGTCACCCGGCCGTTCTGCGCGTCGCGTAGAGGGCAAGTGCCTCGGCGAAGTCGTGCTCGGTGAAGTCGGGCCAGAGCTTGTCGCTGACGATGATCTCGGCGTTCGAGGTCTGCCAGGGGAAGAAGCCGGAGAGGCGCTGCTCGCCGCTGGTGCGGATGACGAGGTCGATCTCCTTGACCGGGCCGCCGGGCAGCGCTGCCGTGATGGCCCGCTCGTCGATCTCCGTGACGCCCGCGGCGATCGCGCGACGGATGCCTTCGACGATGTCGCCGTGCGGGTCGTAGCCGATCGCCATCGTCAGGTGGGCCGGGCGGTCGGCGGTCTCCCGCTCGGCCGCGCGCAACGCCTCGGCGGCGTCGTCAGGCAGCAGGGAGAGGTCGCCGGAGACGTGGAGGGCCCAGCGGTCGCTGCGTACGACCGTCTGCGGGAGCTTGTCGGCGAGGATTCCGAACAGGTGGCCGACCTGCGACTTCGGGCGCTTCCGGATGTTGTCGGCAGAGAGGACGTAGGAGGTGAGGTGGTCGATCCGCCACCGGGTGCACCAGCTCAGCAGGTCCTCGACATGGTCGGCGCCGACGTCGTGCCCGGCGCCCGGGTTCGCGAAACCTGCCTTCTTCGCCCAGCGGCGGTTGCCGTCCATCACCACGCCGACATGGGTTGGGAGCATCAGCGGCTCGGGTCGTTGAGGGAGAGGATCTGGCCGCGCTCGGCGTCGGTCAGGTCGGAGGCGGCGAGGACCTTCTGGATGACGTCGGACTTGCGGGCGATGTAGGTGTCGATGTCCAGGTCCGGTTCGGCGGCCAGGGCGAGCTTCACCGCTGCGTACTCGTCGCGAAGGTCGTCACGGCGGCGCAGGACATCGCGGACGGCGAGATGGTTGCGTACGTTGAGTGTCCCCGCGGCACAGACGTAGACGTGGCGCCTCGGATCCTCGTCGGGGGCGAAGAACGCCTCGCGGCCGGCGACGCCGAGATCGCCCCGGTGGACATAGCCGATGCGTACGAGCGCCGCGACCGCAGCGGGGACGTCCGCAGACGCGACGATCACGTCGATGTCGAGGATGGGCTTCGCGGCGAGGCCCGGCACCGAGGTCGAACCGACGTGCTCGACGGCAGCCGTCGGACCGTCAGCCAGTGCGCCGCTCAGCGCCGCCGCCACCTTCTCGAACCGGTCCTGCCAGGACGGGTCGTACGCCACTACCTCGATGCTCACAGGAACCAGAGTCTCTCAGGTCGGCTCAGGCTTCGGCGGCAACCGGCCGAGGCCGGAGGCGCCGGCCGGTGATCAACCCGGCGACGGCGTCGGAGAGCGCGAGGACGAGCGCCGCGGGAGCCGCGGCGAGGACCAGCACTGCGGCGGTGACCGCCGGGCTCCCGGACAGGTCGAAGAGGAGCCAGGCCAGCCAGGTGGTTCCTGCGGTGAGGAACACCAGCACCGCGGAGCCGGCGAGGAAGCCCTTGAGGCCACCCACGACCCGCGCCGCGAGCGCCGCGGGCGCGGCGATGGCCACACAGAGCGCCCCGACGGCAGCGCCGACAAGGACGAGCACCGGCCCCGCGAGCGGTCCGCCCATCCCCTGGTCGCCGGTCACGGAGGCGACCAGGAGACCGACATAGACCAACCCGGCGAGGACCGGGTAGGCGAGCCCGACGAGCACCATGGTGACGACGAATGAGGCAGTTCGAACGGCGACCACGGGCAGACTCATGCGCTCATGATGCCTGGCACCGCCGCGCGCTGCCTTGGATGTTGGCCGTTCGTTGACGAACCGTCGTCAGACGCGCCCGCGGACCATCCCGATGAGGCGGTCCAGGACCTCCTCGGGGGCGACTTGGACGCCGTTGTGGAGGTGGGCGTTCGTGATCCACGGACGCAGCGTCGGGACCAGTTCGGCGGTGGCGAGGGAATGCTCTCGCAGGACGTACGGGTCGTCGTAGTAGACCGCTGCGGCGCAGGGGACCTCGACGGCGGCGAGCGCGCTCGGGTCGTAGAGGCTCGGCCACTCGCGCTCGGCCAGCAGGTCCGCCGTCTCCGCGAAGGGAGCCAGCAGCGGGTCCTCGGTCAGGTGCCACGGAAAGAGGTGCTCGGCGGTGAAGAGAGTCGGATCCTCGTACGCCGCGGGCTGGACGCGGGCGGAGGCCCAACGGGTCGACTGGCCATCTGCGTAGCAGGCCTCGTGGACGAGTACGTAGAGCGGCGAGTGGCCGCTGAAGGGCAGCAGCGACGCGACCTCGTGCCCGAACCCGAGGCCCGCCGGATCGCGCTCGAGGAGGTAGTGGATCCGCTCGGAGCCACCCGTCATCCCGAGCAGGCTGCCGATGGAACGCGCCTGGCGGGCCGAGAGCGGGCCGCCGTGCGGGAGCCGGATCTCACCGGCGTCGCAGCGCTCGACCAGCGCCCGCATCCGGTCGCGGTCCCCGGGGAACCTGGCGTAGTGGCGCTCGGTGAGCTCGATGGTGCGGGCGAAGGTCGCGGCGTAGATCTCGTCGACGGGCAGCCCGACCGGCGGCACTCCCCCGGTGAACATCACCTCACGCAGCGACTCGGGATGGGCCGAGAGGTAGCGCAGCGAGCAGAAGCCGCCGAAGGACTGGCCCAGGAGCGACCATCGCTCGATCCCGAGGTGGGCGCGGAGGAGCTCGGCGTCCTCGACGATCGAGTCGGCGCGGAAGTGGGTCAGGTAGTCGGCCTGCTCCTGCGGGCTCATCCCGGTCATCGCGGTGAGCGGCGTCGACCGTCCGGTCCCCCGCTGGTCGAGGAGGATCAGCCGATAGTCCTCCAGCGCTCGCTCGAGCCATCCCGGCGCCATCGGGAGGTCGATCGGGCGTGGGCTCTCCCCGCCGGGGCCGCCCTGAAGGAAGAGCAGCGCGTCGCGGTCGTCGCGATCGCCCGGACGACGCACCTCGCGGGCGAAGACGGTCAGCGTCTCCGGCCCGCCGCCGCGATGGTCGAGCGGCACCTCGATCTCGTGCTCGATCAGGACCAGTCCGGGGATCGTCTCGGTGTGCACCAGCCGATCCTATGCCGGTCAGATGGACGGCGGCGTTGCGGTACGGCCCGCCAGAACCTAACCTGAACACCGTTCAACTGAACGTTGTTCAGGTAGCCATCCCGAGGAGACTCCCGCATGACGACAGCCTTCGACCAGCTAGCCGACCGGATCCTGTCCGGCGGGGCCGCCACCGCGGAGGACGCGGTGGCCGTGCTGCGTACGCCCGACGCGGAGCTGATGGGCGTCGTCGCCGCGGCGGGGCGACTGCGGCGCGAGCACTTCGGCAACACCGTGAAGGTGAACTACCTGGTCAACCTCAAGTCCGGCCTGTGCCCGGAGAACTGCAACTACTGCAGCCAGGCGCTCGGCTCGCAGGCGCCGGTCCTGAAGTACTCCTGGCTCTCCAAGGACGAGACCCTCGAGCAGGCCGGCGCCGGGCTGCGTGGTGGCGCCACCCGCGTCTGCATGGTCTCCTCGGGCCGCGGACCCTCCGAGCGCGACATCGACAAGGTCGTCGAGATGACCTCCGCACTGAAGGACGCGCACGAGGGCGTCGAGGTCTGCGCCTGTCTCGGGCTGCTCAAGGGCGGCCAGGCCGAGCGGCTCAAGGCGGCCGGGGTGGATGCGTACAACCACAACATCAACACCGCCGAGTCCAACCACGACAACATCGTCCAGACCCACACCTACGAGGACCGCGTCGACACCATCGGCAAGGCCAAGGACGCCGGCCTCTCGCCGTGCTCGGGCCTCATCGCGGGCCTGGGCGAGACCGACGAGCAGCTCGTCGAGGCCCTCTTCGCGCTCAAGGAGCTCGACGCCGACTCGATCCCGGTGAACTTCCTGATGCCGTTCGACGGGACGCCGTACGAGAACACCTGGGAGCTCTCCCCCACCCGCTGCGTGAAGATCCTGGCGATGGCCCGCTTCGTCTGCCCGGACAAGGAGATCCGGATCGCGGGCGGGCGGGAGATGCACCTGCGCTCGCTGCAGGCCACGGCGCTGCAGGTCGCCAACTCGATCTTCCTCGGCGACTACCTGACCTCCGAGGGTCAGGACGCGCTGGCCGACCTGGAGATGCTGCGCGACAACGGCTTCGTCATCCTCGGTATGGACGAGAGCGCGTTCGACGAGCTCATCGAGGAGCACCGCACCAAGGCCGCCGGTCGCGTCGCGAGCGGTGGCTGTGGCAGCAGCTGCGGCGACGGCTGCGGCGACGCCTGTGGCGGCCACGACGAGCAGGACGGCCCGGTGATCCGGCGCCGCGGAGCGGGAACCGATGTCGCTGCCAACGCTTGACAGGGGCCACGATCTGCTCGCCTTCGACCGCGAGCACATCTGGCACCCCTACACCTCGATGACCGACCCGGCGCCGGTGCGGCTCGTCACCGGCGCCGAGGGCGTACGCCTCCACCTCGACGACGGCGGTGAGCGCCTCGAGGTCGTAGACGCGATGTCGTCGTGGTGGTCTGCGGTCCACGGCTACCGGGTGCCCGAGCTGGACGCCGCGCTCGCCGAGCAGGCCGGCCGGATGGCGCACGTGATGTTCGGCGGCCTGACCCACGCACCGGCGATCGACCTCGCCGAGCGGCTCGTCTCGATCACCCCGGACCCGCTGCAGCACGTCTTCCTCGCCGACTCCGGCTCGGTGAGCGTCGAGGTGGCGATCAAGATGGCGCTGCAGAGCCAGCGCGGCCGTGGGCGGCCGGAGCGTACGCGGCTGCTGACCGTGCGCGGCGGCTACCACGGCGACACCTTCGGGTGCATGAGCACGTGCGACCCGGTCGGAGGGATGCACTCGATGTTCACCGAGATGCTCGCGCCGCAGGTCTTCGCCGAGCGCCCGCCGGCGCCGGGCGGCGACGTGGAGGCGTGGGCCGAGGGCGTACGCCTGGTCGCCGAGGCCCACGCTCACGAGCTGGCCGGGATCATCGTCGAGCCGCGGCTCCAGGGCGCGGGCGGGATGTGGGTCTACGACGACCAGTGCCTGGTCGTGCTCCGCGAGATCGCCGACGAGCACGGACTGGTGCTGATCTTCGACGAGATCGCCACCGGCCTCGGCCGCACCGGCGACCTCTTCGTGTCCTCGCTGGTCACCCCCGACATCCTCTGTCTCGGCAAGGCGCTCACCGGCGGCTACATGACCCTGGCCGCCGTGCTGACCACCACCGAGGTCGCGCACGCGATCTCCCGGAGCGAGTCGGGCGTGCTCATGCACGGGCCGACCTTCATGGGCAACCCGCTCGCCTGCGCGGTGGCGCTGGCCTCGCTCGACCTGCTGGCCGCGCGCGGCTGGGAGCAGGACGTACGCCGGGTCTCCGCAGCGCTCTCGACGGGCCTCTCCCCTCTGACCGCCGCGCCCGGCGTCAGCCAGGTCCGCGTCCTCGGCGCCGTCGGCGTGGTCCAGCTCGACCATCCGGTCGATGTCGCCAAGGCCACCGACGCCGCGCTGCGCGAGGGCGTCTGGATCCGGCCGTTCCGCGACCTGATCTACACGATGCCTCCCTACATCACCAGCGAGGACGATCTCGCCCGCATCTGCCGGGCCGTCGCCGCGGCCGCGGAGGTGGCCTGACATGGGTTGGCAGAACTGGCTGGAGGAAGCAGCTACCGCAAGAGAGGCGGCCGGGCTGACCCGGCGACTGCGGCCGCGTGGGCCCGATGACGGCGTCGTCGACCTGGCCGGCAACGACTATCTGGGCCTGTCCGGCCACCCGGACGTACGCCGTGCCGCGGCCGAGGCGGCGATGCTCTGGGGCGGCGGCGCGGGTGCGTCTCGGCTGGTCACGGGCACCTTGACCCTGCACGGCGACCTGGAGGCCGAGCTCGCCGACTGGCTCGGTCAGCCGGGCGCGCTGACGTTCTCGACCGGCTACCACGCCAACCTCTCGGTCGTCGGCGCGCTGGCCGACCGGACCGCCCACGTCGTCTCGGACGCGCACATCCACGCCTCCCTGATCGACGCGGTACGGCTCTCCCGGGCCCAGCTGACGGTCGTGCCCCACAACGACGTGGCGGCGGTCCGGGCGGCGCTCGCCGCGCGTCCCGGCGTACGCAGCCTCGTGCTGGCCGAGTCCGTCTACTCCGTCCTCGGCGACGAGGCGCCGCTGACGGAGCTGGCCGAGGCCTGCGCGGAGCACGGCGCGCTGCTCGTCGTCGACGAGGCCCACGGCGTCGGTGTGCACGGGCCGGGGCTCGTCCACAGCCACGGGCTTGCTGGGCGGCCCGACGTGCTCGTCACCGCGACGCTCTCCAAGAGCCTGGGCAGCCAGGGCGGAGCCGTCCTGGGGCCGCGAGCGGTCCTCGACCACCTGGTCAACACCGCCCGCCCGTTCATCTTCGACACCGGACTGGCCCCCGCCTCCGCCGCCGCGGCCCTGGCCGCTGCGCGGGTGGCGCGCGCTCGCCCGGAGCTCGCCGGCACCATCCGCACTCGCGTCACCGAACTGGCCCGGACCCTCGGGATCCCCGCCCCCGCCGGCGCGGTGCTGTCGGTGCCGATGCCGTCCCCCGAGGCTGCGGTCTCCGCGCAGGCGACCCTGCTCAGCGAGGGCGTACGCGTCGGCTGCTTCCGCCCGCCATCGGTCCCCGACGGCGTATCCCGGCTGCGGATCACCGCCGGCGCGGGCGTCACCGACGAGGAGTGGGAGCGGGCGGCCAAGGCCATCGACACGATCGTGGGTGAGGTCAGATGAGCGGGACGAGCGGGCGGGTGGTGATCGTCACCGGCACCAACACCGGCGTCGGCAAGACCGTCGCGACGGCGACGCTGGCCGCCCGGGCGCGTACGAACGGCGAGAAGGTCGCAGTCGTGAAGCCGGTGCAGACCGGGACCGCCGATGGCGACTGCGACGCCGCCGAGATCCGCCGACTGACCGGGATCGAGGTCCACGAGCTCACCACTCTGGCGGAGCCGCTCGCACCCGACACCGCCGCCCGGCGGGCCGGGGTGGAGATCCCATCGGTCGCTGCGTACGCTCCGACGATCTCGACCCTGACCAGCGAGAACGACCTCGTGCTCGTCGAAGGCGCAGGTGGTCTGCTGGTGCGTCTGGACACCGATGGCGGCACGCTCCTGGACCTGGCCGACGCCCTGCTCGCCGGGGGCGTACCCACCTCGTTCGTCGTCGTCACCGCGGCCGGCCTGGGCACCCTCAACCACACCGAGCTGACCGTGGCCGCGCTGCGCGCTCGTGGGCACGAGCCCGACGGACTGATCATCGGCTCCTGGCCGGGCGATCCAGGGCTCGCTGAGCGGTGCAACCGCATCGACCTCCCCCGCGTGACCGGCGTACCCCTGCTGTTCGGCATCCCGGAAGGAATTGACAACCATTCTCAACTAGCCTGAGAATGGTTCTCATGACCCCCACTACCCGCTCCGCCGGCCTGCTTGCCGCCGGCGCACTCCTGCTCACCTCGGGCTGTGCCGCGCTCTCCGACGACTCCGGTTCCTCCGCCTCCGGATCCGACTCGGGGAAGGTTGAGGTCGCGGCCGCGTTCTACCCGCTGGAGTTCGTCGCGGAGCGGGTAGCGGGAGACCTCGCCGAGGTCACTCCCCTCACCAAGCCGGGCGTCGAGCCGCACGACCTCGAGCTCAGCATCAACCAGACCGCCGCACTGCAGAGCGCCGACCTGATCCTCACCGAGCACGGCTTCCAGCCCGCCGTCGACGACGCGGTCGAGCAGGACGTCAAGGGTGAGGTCGTCGACGTCGAGAAGGTCGTCGAGCTCCGCAAGGCCGAGGAGGAGGGCCACGAGGAAGGTCACGAGGAAGAGCACGCCGAGGACGAGCACGCCCACGGCGAGACCGACCCCCACTTCTGGCACGACCCGCTGCTGATGGCGCAGTACGCCGAGGGCGTACGCGACGCTCTGGTCGAGGCTGACCCCGACAACGCCGAGACCTACGAGGCCAACGCCAAGGCGCTGACCGAGGACCTGACGAAGGTCGACGAGGAGTTCAAGACCGGTCTGGCCCAGTGCAAGATCAAGGACGTCGTGGTCTCCCATGACGCCTTCGCCTACCTGGACAAGTACGCCCTGGAGTTCGAGTCGATCGCCGGCCTGACCCCCGACGCCGAGCCCAACCCGGCCCAGCTCGCCGAGATCGGCGAGCACGCCAAGGAGCACGGTGTGACCACGATCTTCTCCGAGCGCCTGGTCAGCACCGCGCTCGCCGACACCCTCGCCGACGACCTCGGTCTGAAGACCGCCGTGCTCGACCCGATCGAGGGCCTCTCGGCAGACACCGAGGGAGAGGACTACCTTTCCCTCATGCGCCAGAACCTCGACGCCCTGAAGGCGGCCAACGGTTGTCAGTGACCAGATCAGGGACCGGAAACAGCACCGTCCCCGCCGATGTCCCCGTGCAGCTCCTGCACGGGGATGTCGCCCTGTCCGGACGTCCCGTCCTGCGCGAGGTGGACCTGACCGTCAAGCGCGGTGAGTTCGTCGCCCTGATGGGCGCCAACGGCTCCGGCAAGTCGACGCTCGTACGCACCCTGGTGGGCCTCAACCCGCTCTCGGCCGGTCGCCTCGAGCTGTTCGGCCGCCCCCTGGCCGGCTTCCACGACTGGTCGCGGGTCGGCTACGTGCCGCAGCGAAGCACCGCCACCGGCGGCGTACCCGCCTCGGTCTGGGAGGTCGTCGCCTCCGGCCGGCTCACCCACCGCAAGCTGCTGCGGCCGCTGCGCAGCGCCGACCGGGCCGCGATCCGGGCGGCGCTCGAGGTGGTCGGGATGGATGCGTACGCCCACCGCGGGGTCGCCCAGCTCTCCGGCGGTCAACACCAGCGGGTGCTGATCGCGCGGGCGCTCGCCGGGCGGCCCGAACTGCTGCTGCTCGACGAGCCCACCGCCGGCGTCGACCTGCCCAACCAGCACGCGCTGGCCGGGGCCCTCGGCCGGCTCAAGGAAGACGGCGCCACGATCGTGCTGGTCGCCCACGAGCTCGGGCCGCTGGCTCCGCTGGTCGACCGCGCCGTCGTCATGCGCGACGGGCGCAAGGCCTACGACGGCCCGCCCCTCTCCGACGCCGACGTCCACGCCCAGGGCTTCGACGCCGGTCACGTCCACTGCGACACTGGGCTCGATTCAGCTGGCTCGACCGCCGCGCCCAACGCCGCCGTCCCGACCCCACTCAAGGAGCTCTGATGACTCTTCTCGAGCTCTTCTCGGTGCCGTTCATGCAGCGGGCCCTGATCGCGGCGTTCCTCGTCGGGATCGCGGCGCCGGCGGTCGGCACCTACATCGTCCAACGGCGCCTGGCGCTGATGGGTGACGGCATCGGTCACGTCGCCGTAACCGGCGTCGCGATCGGCCTGTGGACCCAGACCTCGCCGACCTGGGCCGCGGTGGTCGTGGCCATCGCCGGCGCCGTGGTCATCGAGATCGTGCGCGAGCGCGGCCATGCCGAAGGCGACGTCGCCCTGGCGATGCTCTTCTACGGCGGGCTCGCCGGCGGCGTCTTCGTCACCGGGCTAGCCGGCACCGGCGCCTCCCGGCTCCAGGAGTTCCTCTTCGGCTCGATCCTGACGATCTCGGTCGACGACCTGCTGGTGACGATGGCCCTCGCGGTCGTGCTGATCGTGATCTGCGTCGGCCTCTCGCCGCAGCTGTTCGCGGTCTCCCAGGACGCCGACTACGCCAAGGTCGCCGGGCTGCCGGTGCGGTTCTACTCGATCCTCGTCGCCGTGCTCGCCGCCCTGAGCGTGGTGATCGCGATGCGTACCGTCGGGCTGCTGCTCGTCTCCGCCCTCATGGTCGTGCCGGTCGCGATCGTGCAGCAGCTGACCCGTTCGTTCCGGATGACGCTGCTCGGCGCGATGGGCGCCGGCCTGGTCGCCTCGGTCGGCGGCCTCGGGCTGGCGGCCGCGCTCTCCCGCACCGGCGCGAACGTCCAGCCCGGCCCCAGCATCGTGCTGGTCGCGCTGGCCGGGTTCTTCCTGGTCTGGCCGATCGGCGCCTGGCTACGCCGCCGGCGGGCCCTCGTGGCCCCGTTCCCGGAGACCGCGCCCGTGGAGAAGCCGGTCGACGAGGAACACCCGCACCACCACGGGGAGAAGTGCGGTCACGTAGCGGTCGAGCACGGCGACCACGTCGACTACATCCACGACGGCCACCGGCACGCGGCGCACGTCGGCGCGGAAGGAGAGCACTATGACGAACACTGATCCTTTGGCGACTGACCCTTTGGCGACTGAACCCTCCGGAGCCCTACGACCCACCAAGCAGCGACTCGCCGTGGCCGAGGCGCTACGGACGTACGACGGCTTCCACTCCGCCCAGGAGATCCACTCCCGCCTCGACGGCGCCGTCGGCCTGGCCACGGTCTACCGCACGCTGACCGCGCTGGCCGAGGCCGGCGCGGTCGACGCGATGCGCTCCGAGGACGGCGAGACGATCTACCGCCGCTGCTCCGACACCCACCACCATCACCTGGTCTGCCGTCAGTGCGGCCGCACCGTCGAGGTCGAGGGCCCTGCCGTCGAGCGCTGGACCAAGACCATGGCCGAGGACAACGGCTTCACCGACGTCTCCCACACCCTGGAGATCTTCGGCACCTGTACCGACTGCCGTTAGAGCTGGATCGGGTTCGGAAGCGCGCCGCCGTAGCGGCGGTCCCGGGAGGCGTACGTCTCGATGGCATGCCACAGGTGGCGGCGGTCGACGTCGGGCCACAGCACGTCGGTGAAGACGAACTCGGAGTAGGCCGCCTGCCAGAGCATGTAGTTGGACAGCCGCTGCTCACCGGAGGTGCGCCAGATGAGGTCGGCGTCCGGGAGGTCGGGGACGTAGAGGTAGCGCTCGAAGGTCTTCTCGGTGATCTTCTCCGGACGCAGCTTCCCGGCGCGTACGTCCTCCCCCATCCGCCGCACGGCGTCGGTGAGCTCGGCGCGACCGCCGTAGTTGACGCACATCGTCAGCGTGCAGACGGTGTTGTTCTTCGTCATCTCCTCGGCGATCTTGAGCTCGTTGATGACGGACTTCCACAGCCGCGGGGCGCGACCGGCCCAGCGGACCCGGACCCCGAGCTCGTTCATCTCGTCGCGCCGGCGGCGGATGACGTCGCGGTTGAAGCCCATCAGGAACTTCACCTCGTCGGGCGAGCGCGACCAATTCTCGGTGGAGAACGCGTAGGCCGAGATGGCCTTCACGCCGATCTCGATGGCTCCTTCGACGACGTCGAAGAGCGAGGACTCACCCTCTTCGTGGCCCTTGGTCCGGGGGAGGCCACGCTCCTTGGCCCATCGGCCGTTGCCGTCCATGATGATCGCCACGTGGTGCGGGACGAGGTCCTTGGGGACCGGGGGCGGGGTAGCCCCGGACGGGTGGGGTGTTGGGGTACGGACCGGCTTGCTCACGAGGTGCAACCCTAGTCGGGCGATAGCCAGGAGGCGGCTGCGGCCCGGGAGGCTGCGGCCTGGGCGGGACCATCGGGCGCCGGGGCGCGTCGTACTCCATCTCCTCGGGTCCCCTGGCCGGACCGGGGACGGTCAGCGCGCCGATGATCGTGGTGATCGGCATCGCCAGGACGACCCCGATGCCCGCGGCCATGGTGGCGACGATCTCGCCGGCCATCTGCTCGGTCGTCAGCAGCGAGAGGAAGGTGCGGTCGTAGAGCTGGATCACCAGCAGCAGGGTGAGCGCGCTGCCGACGTAGGCGAACACGATCGTGTAGATCGTCGAGGCGACGTGGTCGCGGCCGATCCGCATCGCGCCGCGGAAGACGTCCCAGCGTGAGGTGTCCGGGCCGGCGGCACGCAGCTCCCACACCGCGGAGGCCTGGGTGATGGTGACGTCGTTGAGCGCGCCGAGGCCGGCGATGATCACGGCGGCGACCAGCAGGGTCTGCAGGTCGAGCGCGGCGTCGAGCGAGGAGAGCGTCTGGCCGCTCTCCGAGCCCAGCCCGCTGAGCCGGCTCGCGCCGATCGCGAAGGTGCCGATCAGCGCGGTCACCGCGACCCCGGCCAGGGTGCCGGCGAGCGCCACCGACGTACGCACCGAGAACCCGTGGGTCGTGTAGAGCACCACGTAGAGGATCAGCACCGAGGAGACCAGCGCGACCCACGCCGCGGGCTCGCCGGAGAGCAGCGCGGGCAGCAGGAACAGCCACACCACAGCCCCCGCGAAGCCCAGGCCGAGCACTGCCATCAGCCCGCGCAGCCGCGCGACGGCGACGACACAGACCACGAAGAGGCCGACCAGCAGAAGCAGCGGCGGCCCGCGCTTGACGTCGAAGAAGGCGTACGTCGCCTCCCCCTCCTTCTCGGTGCGGGACAGCTCCACCTCGTCGCCGGTCTCCAGCCCTGAGCGGGCCATCGGGGTCGAGATCTCGACCGCGACCTCGGTGCCGGTGTCGGGTCCGCTGGTGAGCGTCGCGGCGGCGGTGTTGCAGCCCTTCGGCGTGCCGTCGGCACTGCACGGGTCGGCGACCGAGGTGACCTCGGCCGTCTCGAAGACCACGCCGTCGGCGACGAACTCCTGCGACCCCTGGAGCTTCTCGACGGCGGCGCGGTCTGGCCACCACAGGGCCACGCCGACCACGGTGATCACGGCTACGAGCACGAGCGAGACGGTCAGCACCAGCCGCGGCAGGGCCTCGACCTCCACCTCGGCGTCGTGCCCACCGTGGGAGTGGCCGTGGGAGTGGGCCATCTTTTCTCAGCTCTCGACGTATTCCAGCGAGCGCAGGTTGCGGTCCAGATGCCAGGAGAGGTACGCGGCGACCAACCCGCTCGCCTGCCTGCTGGTCCGGTCCTCGGCGCCGCCGACGGTATCCCAGTCACCTGAGAGCAGCGCACCGAGGTGACCGAGTGTCTCGGGCGAGGGCGTCGCTGAACCCGGCACCCGGCAGGTCGTGCACAGCGCGCCGCCCATGGACACGTTGAACCACCGGTGCGGACCCTCCAGCCCGCAGCGCGCGCAGGCCTCGAAGCTCGGCGCGTAGCCGGCGACGGCCAGCGAGCGGAGCAGGTAGGAGTCGAGGACGTGGCGGGGAAGCCGGTCGCCCTGGGCGAGCACCCGCAGCCCGCCGACGAGCAGCAGATACTGCTGCGGCGCCGGCTCGCCCTCCTCGTGGACCAGCCGGTCGGCGGTCTCGAGCATCGCGGTGCCGGCGGTGTAGCGGTCGTAGTCCAGTCCGATCCCGGCATGGAACAGGGTGAGCGTCTCGGCCTGGGTGATCGTGTCGAGGTTGCGCCCCTCGGCGAACTGCAGGTCGACGTGGGTGAACGGCTCCAGCCGCGAACCCCACCGCGAGGTGGTGCGCCGCACGCCCTTCGCCACCGCACGCACCCGTCCGTGGTGGCGGGTGAGCATGGTGATGATGCGATCGGCCTCACCCAGCTTGTGGGTGCGAAGCACGATGGCCTCGTCGCGGTAGAGGGGCACGACCCCATTCTGCCGTGCGGCACCGACAACCGCGGCAGCGACAGACCGACTGATGGCCCACATGACGGCAACGAGGCGTGTGGGTCGTCGCCTTTGGTGGATGCGTCTCCTATCGTGCCGGTCATGAGCTCAACAGGCATCGCGACCGTGCCGACCCGCCCCGCGCGCGACGACCGCGAGCCCGGCACCGCCGCCGGACCGCCGGTCACCGTCGTCGACTGGCTGATGCTGGTGCTTGCCATCTTCTCGGTCGCGGCGGCCGTGTGGGTGACGTTCTGGGACGTGTCGCAAGTCTGGTACGACCGGGTCGTCACCGCCGACTACGTCGTGTGCGCCATCTTCGCCATCGAGTTCGCATGGCGCTGGCGCCGCTCAGGGCTCGGCTGGAAGTTCCCGCTGATGTACTGGTACGAGCTGCTCGGCATGATCCCGCTCGGCATCGCTGCCAGCCCCGCCTTCCGCAGCCTCCGGCTGCTGCGGATCGTGCTCATTCTGCTCAGGCTGATGCGCGCCGCCGACCGTGCCTTCGGCGACCGGGTCTCGGCGTACGTCGTGGGGAGGTTCTCCGGCGCAATCGTCAACGCGATCCGCAAGCCGATCACGGTCGCGGTGCTCGACGAGGTGATCGCGGTGATCCAGACCGGCAACTACACCCGGCACATCTCCAGCGCGATCGAGGAGAACCGTGCCGAGATCGACACCCTCATCATCGACCTCATCCGTCAGGACCAGGCGGCCGGGAAGCTGAGGTACCTCCCCTTCCACGACGACGTCGTCCGGCTCGTGGCCGACACGGTGCTGCGCCTGGTCGATCAGGGTCTGGCCGACCCGCGGGTCCACGAGATCATCTCCGATGCCATCCGTGAGTCCGCCAAGGAGCTGCGGGAGAACATCGGCTCGGACCACCACTCCGCGGTCAAGCGGGATCAGGAGCGGTTCGGCAAGTAGGTCTCGATTTCTTTGCGAAACCCGCTGAAGTAGGTGTCACCGCAGTCCGCCGGGCCGGATTCAGGGCATGATTCCGCCATGAGCGCGACCTTCCCGACCAGTCTCGGGCGGCTACAACAGGTCCGCCACATCGGCGCCGGCGCTTTCGCCTCCGTGTGGCTCTACTACGACCCCGATCTCGACTCCCACGTCGCGGTCAAGGCGCTCTCCCCCGGCTGGGTGTCGAACTCGGAGATCCACAAGCGCTTCCTCCAGGAAGCGCGCCTGCTCCGCTCGGTCGACTCGCCCCATGTCGTCCGTGTCTACGACATCGGTCAGACGAGCACCGGCATCCCCTTCTTCGTGATGTCGTACGCCGACGGCGGCTCGGTCGCCGACCTGCTCAAGCGCTCTCCCGGCGGCCTGGACGTGCACGAGGTCGCCGACATCGTCGCGCAGGCCGCGGACGGACTCATGGCGTTGAAGGCTCGCGGGGTGATCCACCGCGACATCAAGCCCGCCAACCTGCTGCTCACCTCCGAGACCTCCGGCGGCACCGCCGGTGCTCGCCGGGTGATGATCGCCGACCTCGGCGTGGCCCGCTCGCTCGACTCGCTCAACGAGGTCACCCGCGACATCGGCACCCCGTCCTACATGGCGCCCGAGCAGCTCGACCCGTCACTGCCGATCGACCACCGCGCCGACGTACGGGCCCTGGGCGCGGTCGCCTGGGCCCTGCTCGCCGGCCGCTCCCCCGCCCCCGCTCTCGGGCTCACCTCCCGAGTGCCCGAGGCAGGTTCCGTACGTCCCCTCCCGGCCCCGATCAGCCAGGCCATCGCCCGGGCGCTGGAGCCCCGGGCCGAGGACCGCTGGCCGGACGCGCGCTCGTTCGCCGACGGGCTCCGCGCCGCGGTCAAGGGCACCCGCGTCACCCCCGGACCACAGCCTCGCTCCGCGACCCAGCCGCCCCCGCCCACCTCGCCGTGGCAGAAGTCGGCAGCCCCGCCCAGCGGGCCACCGAGCGGTCCACCCAGCGGCCCGCCGACCGGGTCGCCCTTCGAGCAGCCCACGACGGTGCCGACCAGCATCGCGACGCAGCACCCGCCGAAGCGGAAGCGCACCGGGCTCCTGGTCGGTGGCCTGGCCGCGGTGGTGGTCGTCGGGCTCGTCGCCGGGCTGATCTTCTTCGTGACCAACGGGGGAAGTGACGTACCCGAGGCCGGTGAGTGCCGCAATCTCGACTATGCCGCGGCCACCGAGTTCGTCGACGAGACGGAGCCGGTGGACTGCGCCGAGCCGCACACGCTCTACACCTTCCACGTCGCCACCGACGTGAAGACCTACAACGACAACGAGGCCGCCGGGGCCGCCTGCTTCACCCGCCTGGAGACCGGCCTCGGACTGCACCCGGAGACGCTGGCCCGCACCGCCTACATCGTGAGCTGGTACTGGCCCTCGGAGGCCACCTGGAACGACGGCGACCGTTACGTCCGGTGCGATGTCGGGGTGACGGTCCAGGGGGCACCGATGATCGACCTGCCCGAGGACCCGGTGCCCGACCCGTTCCCGACCGACCTGCGGGCCTGCATCGACAGCAAGATCGACAAGGTCGTCCGCTGCGGGACCACCCACGACTACATCGTCGTCGACACCTTCGAGATGACCGGCGACACCTACCCCGAGCAGAGCGAGACCAACGTCCAGGGGCTGGGCGGCTGTCCGACGGACGCGACGATGTTCAAGGCGCCGTTCAGGACCGCCTGGATGGCCGGCAGCCGCCTGGGCCTCTGCGCGAAGTACGACGTCGAGTCCTAGGAGTTCCTAGGAGATCAGTGGCGCCAGCCGCCTGACCGCCTCCCGGAGGCGGTCCGGAGTCGTCGCCGCGTAGCCGATCACCAGGCCCGGCGGACCCTCACCCTCGCGGTGCCGGCTCAGTGGGTGGACGGCGATGCCCGCCTCGAGCGCGGCCGTGGCGAGAGCCGCGTCGTCGACTCCTGCGGGCAGCGTCGCCAGGACGTGCAAGCCGGCCGCGACGCCTCCGACCCGAACGGCCGGCAGGTGCTCGGCGAGCGCCTCGAGCAGGGCGTCGCGGCGAGCCTTGTGTCGCTGCCGGACCAGTCTCAGGTGCCGCTCGAAGGCACCCGAGGTGAGCATCCGCGCCAAGGTGATCTGGGGTAGCGCCGGGCTGGCCAGGTCGAGCCAGTAGCGCGCCTCGACCAACTCCTCCTGCATGCCGGACGGGGCGACCAGCCAGCCGATCCGCATCGCGGGCGCGAGCGTCTTGGAGACGCTGCCGAGGTGGACGATCCGGTCGGGTGCGAGCACCTTCACGGCCGCGACCGGCGGTCGGTCGTAGCGGTGCTCGGCGTCGTAGTCGTCCTCGATCACCAGCCGGTGCGGCACCGCCCGGACCCACTCGACCAGCTCCCGGCGCCGCTGCGGGGACAGCACGACCCCGGTCGGGAACTGGTGCGCGGGCGTGACCACGACGGCATCGACACCGCTGGCCTCGAGCGCCGCGACGTCCAGGCCGTCGCCGTCCACCGGCACCGGGACCGTCGTCATCCCCCATCGCTGCAGGTGCACGCGGCCGCCGTACGATCCCGGCTCCTCGAATCCGACTCTGGTCCGGCCGCGCTCCTCCAGCCAGCGGGCCAGGAGCACGAGCCCCTGGGCGACGCCGTTGATCACCAGGATCTCGTCGGGCGAGACCGTGAGGCCGCGGGTGCGGCCGAGCCAGACCGCGAGCGCCTCCCGCAGCGCCGGCACGCCGCGCGGGTCACCGTAGCCGAGGTCGGCGCTGCCGATCTCGGCGAGCACCTCCCGCGACGCCTTCGCCCACGCGGCCCGCGGAAAGGCCGAGAGGTCGGGCACTCCCGGGGAGAGGTCCAGGTCGGGAGTCGGCAGCCGGGTGGCGGCACCGAGGCGGCGTACGGCTCCGGGGACCGCGCTCACCCGCGTGCCGCCGCCGCTACGCGCCGAGAGCAGGCCCTCGTCGGTGAGCCGCTGGTACGCCTCGACCACCACCCCGCGCGAGACGCCGAGCTGGGTGGCGAGGGGGCGCGATGCCGGCACCCGGGCCCCGACCGCGAGCCGGCCGTCGGCGACCGCGTCGCGCAGCGCACCGGTGAGCCAGGCTGCCAGCCCTCCTGGCGGCACTCCGGTCGGATCGAGCTGGAGGAAGTCCGCACCCGTCATTTGGTCCACTCTGCCACCTCTGGTTTGGATCTGTCTGCCAGACCAAGTTCGGGCGAACCTCGTAGACATGACCACCGAAGCCCTCCCACACCCCGATACCGCCGGCGGAGCAGCACCGAACCGCGGCACCCTGCTCGGCATCGTCTTCGCCGCGGCCGGGATGGCCTGCGTCGGCAGCAGCGTCGCCGTCTCGGCCGCGATCACCGACGCCCCGCTCTTCACCCTGCAGAGCGTCCGGTACGCCCTCGCCGCCCTCCTCCTGCTCGCCGTCGCGCGGGTCACCGGCTGGCGGGTGCCGCGGCCGCGCGGTCGCGAGTGGCTCTGGCTGGCCGGGGTGGCGACCGCCGGCCTGGTGCTCTTCAACGTCGGTGTCGTCCGGGGTGTCGCCCATGCCGAGCCGGCGGTGATCGGCGTCGCCGTCGCCGCCGTCCCGATGCTGCTGGCGGTCGTCCCGGCGGTCGCGACCCGCACCCTCCCGGCTCGCACGGTGATCATCGGGGCCATGGTCGTGACCGCGGGCGCCGTCGTGGTCGAGGGCTTCGGGCGGACCGATGCTGCGGGCGTCGGCTACGCGCTCTTGGTGCTGGTCTGCGAGGCGGGCTTCACGCTCCTGGCGGTGCCCGTCCTCCCCCGCCTGGGCGCCTTCGGGGTCTCGTTCCACTCGGTGTGGATGGCCACCGCCGGCATGGCCGTCATCGGTGTCGCCACCGAGGGACCGACCGCCGTCACCACGCTCGACACCGGCGATCTGCTCGCCGCGCTCCACCTGGCCGCGGTCGTCACCACGCTCGCGTTCCTGCTCTGGTTCACGGCCGTCAAGCGCCTCGGCTCCGGCCGCGCCGGCCTGCTGACCGGCGTCGTGCCCGTGTCCGCGGCCGCCCTCGGCGTACCGCTCAACGGAATCGTGCCCGGCCCGATGGTGTGGGTGGGCACAGCGGTGGTCGCACTGGGCCTGGTGATCGGGCTGCGCGGCACGCCGCTGCGGGGTCGCCCCCGCAGCGGCGCCGAGGTCAGCCGCGCGGGATCGTGACCGCCTGGGCGCGGTTGGCCGCGCAGACGACGGCCCGCAGGGAGGCGGTGACGATGTTCTCGTGGATGCCGATGCCCCACACGATCTCGCCGGCGATCTCACACTCGACGTACGCAGCCGCAGCCGCGTCGCCACCGGCGGAGAGTGCGTGCTCGGCGTAGTCGAGGACGCGGATCTCGGCGCCGGCCTCCTTCAGCGCGTCGACGAACGCGGCCACCGGGCCGTTGCCGACGCCCTTGTAGGTGCGCTCCTCGCCGCGTACCCGCAGGTCGACGACCTGCTCGTCGCCGCCCTCGGCGTCGGTCACCGAGGACCAGCTCTCCAGGGCGTACGGCTCCTCGCGCTCGAGGTACTCGGCGGAGAAGATCGACCAGATCTCCTCGGGGCTGACCTCGCCACCCTCGGAGTCGGTGTGCTGCTGGACCACGCGGCTGAACTCGATCTGCGCACGACGCGGCAGGTCCAGGGAGTGCTCGGTCTTGAGCAGGTAGGCCACGCCGCCCTTGCCGGACTGGCTGTTGACCCGGATGACGGCCTCGTAGGTGCGGCCGACGTCCTTGGGGTCGATGGGCAGGTAGGGCGCCTCCCACGGGATCTCGCTGGTCGGCTTGCCGGCCTCGGCGGCGATCCGGTCGAGGTCCTCCAGGCCCTTCTTGATGGCGTCCTGGTGGGAGCCGGAGAAGGCGGTGTAGACCAGGTCGCCCGCGTAGGGGTGGCGCGGGTGGACGTTGATGTTGGTGACGTACTCGACCGTACGGCGGATCTCGTCGATGCCGCCGCCGACGGTGAAGTCGATCTGCGGGTCGATGCCCTGGGAGAAGAGGTTCATGCCCAGGGTGACCAGGTCGACGTTGCCGGTGCGCTCACCGTGGCCGAACAGGCAGCCCTCGACGCGGTCGGCGCCGGCCATCAGGCCGAGCTCGGTGGCCGCGACGGCGGTGCCGCGGTCGTTGTGCGGGTGGAGGCTGATGGCGGAGTGCTCGCGGCGGGTCAGGCCCCGGCCGAAGTACTCGATCTGGTCGGCGTAGGTGTTCGGGGTCGACATCTCCACGGTGGCGGGCAGGTTGAGGATGATCTCCCGGCCGGCCTCCGGCTGCCACACGTCCGAGACCCGCTCACAGACCTCGAGTGCGTAGTCGGTGTCGGTCTGGGTGAAGATCTCCGGGCTGTACTGGTAGCCGAAGTCCTCGGTGCCGATCAGCTCGGGGACGTGCTCCTCGGCGTACTTCATCACCATCTCGGTGCCGCGCACCGCGATCCCGATGCACTCGGCCGGGGTCACGTTGAACACGACCCGGCGGAACAGCTCGGCGGTGGCGTTGTAGAGGTGGATCGTGGCGCGCGGGGCGCCGGCGATCGACTCGGCGGTGCGCGAGATGAGGTCCTCGCGGGCCTGGGTCAGAACCGAGATCTGTACGTCATCGGGGATCCGGTCGTCCTCGATCAGCTTGCGCACGAAGTCGAAGTCGGTCTGCGAGGCCGACGGGAAGCCGACCTCGATCTCCTTGTAGCCCATCGCGACCAGCAGCTCGAACATCCGCAGCTTGCGGGCCGGCGTCATCGGGTCGATCAGGGCCTGGTTGCCGTCACGCAGATCGGTGGAGAGCCAGCGCGGAGCCTTGGTGATCTTATTGGCCGGCCAGGTGCGGTCCGGTACGTCGACGGGCACGAACGCGCGATAGCGCTGGTGCGGCATCCCCGACGGCTTCTGCTGGTTGCTGGAGTTGCTCAGGTTGGTCATGCGGAATCCTCAACAGATGGAAGCGAGTGCCGGCGCACGTCGAACCTCCGCAGCGAGGGAGTCCGGCTTTCTCAGACCCCGCTGCGGCAGCTAAGGAGGAGGCTGCGCATCATGACTCGGTAACAATAACAGAACAGAACTGGCAGACTGGCCGGGCAGTCGATTGATCCTCAACACTGAGACAGAAGTGACGACGAAGGGGAGGAACGGGCGTGGCCCAACTGGCAGAGCTCACGGTCGAGGAGTCCTGGCGGCTTGCGGCGGACATCCAGGTGTCCCGGATCGGCTGGAACGGCCCGCGCGGCCCGGTGGTGCTACCGGTCAACCACGTCGTGCACGAGGAGGCGCTCTGGATCCGCACCTCGGCCCATTCCTCGATGGCCGAGCAGATCGACGAGAGCGCCGTCGCGCTGCTGGTCGACGACCTCGACCCCGACACCCATGTGGGCTGGTCGGCGCTGTTCAAGGGACGCGCGGAGATCCTCTACCGCGAGGACCAGATCCCCGACCTCGTCAAGAACCTCCACCCCTGGCCGGCCGGCCCTCGTCCGTTGTGGGTGCGGCTGCGCCCCAAGGAGGTCACCGGCCGCCGTCTGGGCGCTGACGGCTGATGCCTCGCCTGCTCGTCGTCCATCACTCCCCCACCCGGTCGCTGCAGCGCCTGACCGATGCGGTCGTCTCCGGCGCCAACGACCCCGAGATCGAGGGCGTCGAGGTCGTCGTACGTCCCGCTCTGGAGGCGACCGCCGAGGATGTCCTGGCCGCCGACGGCTACGTGCTCGGCACGAGCGCCAACTTCGGCTACATGTCGGGCGCCCTGAAGCACTTCTTCGACTCGATCTTCCTGGACGTGGGCGGCGCGCTCGACCCCTCCGGCGGAGCCGGGCCAGGAGACGGATCAGCGGCCGGTGCCACCGCCAAACGCCCCTATGGCTTCTATGTCCACGGCCGCTACGACACCACCGGCGCGATCCGCTCGGTGCAGTCCATCGTCGGCGCGCTCGGGTGGGCCCAGTCCTACGACATCCTCGACGTCCTGGGAGACGTCGAGGACACGCATGTCGAGGCGGCGTACGAGCTGGGAGCCACGCTGGCCGCGGTCCTCGACTGATTGTCCTTTCGGCCTGCTCATGGATTCGCAAGTAGAGTCGATCCCCGTGATCGGCCATACCCCCAGACGTACGACATCTCTGTCGCTCCTGATCGTGGTGCTCGCCGTCCTCGCGCTCAGCGGGTGCGGCGGTGATCGGGCTGCTGCCAAGGGCGAGGACCCGAAGCAGGTGGACTCGACCGCGCTGCCCGAGGTCGGCAAGTGCCGCAACCTCACCCACGAGGACGTCGCCGAGGCCTACAACTTCGACAAATACGTCGCCTGCGACGAGCCGCACAACGCCGAGACCTTCGGCGCCGGACCGCTCCCGGACGAGTTCAAGGACGCGGAGTACGGCGACGAGAAGGTCAACGAGTGGGCCTTCAGCCAGTGCCGCAAGCTGCTCGAGAAGTATGTCGGCACCAACCAGAGCCTGCTGATGCGCTCGATGCTCTCCCACGTCTACTTCGGCCCCTCGGAGAAGGCCTGGGACGAGGGCGCACGCTGGATCCGCTGCGACGTGGTCGGCGGCGGCCAGCAGGGCGCCGAGTACGTCGACCTGCCGACCACCACCCGCAACCTCCTCAAGGTCAAGAACATCGAGGACATCGAGGACCGTTGGATGGTGTGCGCGCAGGGCAAGGCGGTCACCTCCGCGAAGGTGCCCTGCTCCGAGCCGCACCAGATGCGGGCGGTGACGACCATCAAGCTGGGCGAGGACAAGACCAAGTTCCTCGGTGTCGCGGAGTCGAAGAAGAAGGCCTCGCAGTACTGCAAGGGCTCGGTCCAGGCCTGGTTGGGTTACCCGGAAAGCTTCGACTACGGGTACACATGGTTTGGAGAGAAGGAGTGGAACGCCGGCAACCGCTGGGCGGTCTGCTGGGCGGTGACCGAGGAGTGAGCATGCGAGACACGCTGAAGCGGAGCCCGAAGCGATCGGCGCCGCTGTGGGGGGCTCTCGTCGTCGTGGGGGCCATGGCCCTCGCCGGTTGCGGTGGCGGCGAGCCGAAGTCGGCTCCGTCGCCCTCGTCGGCGCCTCCCTCCGCCTCCGCATCCGCGGCGCCGTCCCCGAAGGAGGGGGCCTGCTACAACCTCACCTACGACGAGGCGCTGGCCCCGACCGCCGGCGGCACCGCGGTCACCTGCAAGGGCAAGCACACCACCCAGACGTACGCCGTCGGCCGGCTGAGGAACGTCGTCGACGGCCATCTCGTCGCCGTCGACTCGGAGCAGGTCGCGGCCCAGGTCGCCGAGGCGTGCCCCAACAAGGTCACCAAGTATCTCGGTGGCGACGCCGACGACCTGCGCCTCTCGATGCTGCGCCCGGTCTGGTTCACGCCGACGATCAAGGAGTCCGAGGCCGGCGCCAACTGGTTTCGCTGCGACGTCATCGGCATCGCCGGCCCCAAGGCCCTGATGACCCTCAAGGGCAACATGAAGGGCGTCCTGGGCGACTCCAAGACCGCCGAGCCGTTCCGGATGTGCGGCACGGCGTCGCCGAAGTCCGAATCCTTCAAGCGCGTCCCCTGCTCCCTCAAGCACAGCTGGCGGGCCCTGTCGGTCATCGACCTCGGCTCCGGGAAGTACCCCGGCGAGGCGAAGGTCAACAGCGCCGGCGCCGAGGACTGCAAGGCCGCTGCCGCCGAGGTCGCCGACGACCCGCTCAAGTACGAGTGGTCCTGGGAGTTCCCCAGCGCCGATCAGTGGCAGGGCGGGCAGACGTACGGGATCTGCTGGGCGCCGAGCTAGGGGCGGTTGGAATACCCGGTTAACCGGGTATTCCTGCACTTCTCGGGCATTGCAACACCTGAGAAGTGCAGGAAACACCGGAGCGCTGTGACCGGTGAGACGCCTGGGACTAGAACCCGAGCTTGCGCAGCTGCCGAGGGTCCCGCTGCCAGTCCTTGGCGATCTTGACGTGCAGGTCGAGGTAGACCGGCATGCCGAGCAGCTCCTTGATCTGCAGGCGCGCGCGCTGACCGACGTCCTTGAGCCGTGAGCCCTTGTGGCCGATCACGATGCCCTTCTGGGAGTCGCGCTCGACGTACAGGAAGGCGTGGATGTCCATCAGCGGCTTGTCCTCCGGGCGGTCCTCACGCAGCCGCATCTCCTCGACGACGACGGCGATGGAGTGCGGGAGCTCGTCGCGTACGCCTTCCAGGGCTGCCTCGCGGATGAGCTCGGCGATGATGATCTCCTCGGGAGAGTCGGTGAGCTCGCCGTCGGGGTAGAGCGGCGGCCCCTCGGGGAGGAGCTTGATCAGCAGGTCACCGAGGAGGTCGACCTGGTCGCCGCCGACGCTGGAGACCGGGACGATCTCGGCCCACTCGATGCCGAGCTCGACCCCGAGGGTCTGGATCGACATCAGGTGCTCGCCGATCTGCTCGGGGGTGGCGAGGTCGGTCTTGGTGGCGATCGCGACCCGCTTGATGCCCTTCTTGAGCTTGTTGGCGTTCTCCGCGATCCGGCGGTCACCGGGGCCGATCTTCTCGTTGCACGGGAAGCAGATCGCGACCACGTCGACCTCGGTCCAGGTGGCCTCGACCAGGTCGTTGAGCCGCTCGCCGAGGAGCGTACGAGGCCGGTGGATGCCCGGGGTGTCGACCAGGATCAGCTGGCCGTCGGGCCGGTGGACGATGCCCTTGACCACGGTGCGGGTGGTCTGCGGCTTGTCGGAGGTGATCGCCACCTTGGTGCCGACCAGCGCGTTGGTCAGGGTGGACTTGCCCGCGTTGGGGCGTCCGACGAACGACACGAAGCCGCTCCGGAAAGCTGGCTCGGTCACTGTTGCTCCTGTTGCTCGTCGTATCGCTGCCAGATCTGCTCATCGGTGAGCCCCTGGGCCTTGCCCTCACGCCACACCGGTCCGGGATCGACCGAGCGCGGCTGCCGCTTCTGGCCGCCACCGCGCCAGTAGCCCATCACGTCGTAGGCGTGGGAGTCGAGCTTCCGCTCGTGCATCAGATGCTTGCGGATCGCCCGCATCTGGCTCGACTCGCCGGCCATCCAGAAGTAGCCGTCGCCTTCGGGCCACTCGATCTTCTCCACAGCCGCAGCCAGGTCGGAGGCGGTCTCCGACGGCGGCGTTGACCAGGTGATCTCGGCGGTCTCAGGGAGATATCCGGGCAGGTCGTCGGGGGTCTCGGCCCAGATCCGCGTCGGCAACGCGGTGGTCTCGGCGATCCGTGCCATGGCCGGCATCGCGGTCAGGTCGCCGACCAGCAGCAGCCACTTCGCGCCCTCGGGCGCGGCGTAGGAGCCCTTGGGCTCGGTGATCGTGACCGTCTGCCCCACGGGATCGGTGCGCGTGGCCCACTCGGTCACCAGACCGACGTCGTGGACGACGACGTCGAGGGTCAGCTCACCGCCCCGCCAGGAACGCACGGTGTAGTAGCGCGACTGGAACTGCCCCGGGACGATCAGCCCGACCCATTCGTCGGGGATTCCGGTGGACTCGAACCCGGCCAGGCCGGGACCGCCGAGCACCAGACGTACGAGGTGGGGCGTGATCTGCTCGCGCCGAAGCACCTCCGCGGCGTACTGCTGGGCCTTGACACTCATCGCCTCAAGGTTATCCGCGCAGACGCGGCCCGCCCGCATCAGCGCCGCACTCACTCGTGGCTGATGGCGAGCAGAGCCTCTCGAGTCGCGTCGTCGGCCGGGAACATCGCCTCCACCGCGATCTCGTCGACCGTCACGTCGCGAGGTGCGCCGATCACGGAGAGGACGTAGAGGAAAGAGAGATCGCCGAAGCTCGTACGCAGCAACAGCGGCAGCACCGGCAAGGCACCGTCCCTCGCCGTGACCGCCGGCGCCTCCACGTCGGCCCCGGGCGGCGCCGGATAGCCCTCCACGTCTTCGAGGAGCTCGACCAGCCCGTCGGCCGCGGTCCGGTCGAGCTGCCGGCGGATGCGGCCGACGACGTGGGCCCGCCACTGCGGATAGTTGCGCACCTGCGCCGCCAGGCCGTCGGGATGCAACGTCGCGCGCAGCATGTTGAGCCGCGGCTGCCGCAGCGCGTCCGGCAGCGGAGCCAGGAAGAGCTCCATGGGCCGGTTGGTCGCCACCATGTCCCAGCGGATGTCGACCGCGCAGGCCGGGTAGGGCTCGTGGGCGGTGAGCACCGCCTCGACGGCGGACCTGGCGACCCCGAGATCGTCGAGCGGCCGCTCCTGGTAGACGGGCGCGAACCCCGCCGCGAGATAGAGCCGGTTGCGCTCACGCAGCGGCACCTCCAGCTCCTCGCAGAGCCGCTCGATCATCGTCCGGCTCGGCCCCGACCGTCCGGTCTCGATGAAGCTGAGGTGGCGGGCCGACACGTCGGCCGCGATCGCCACCTCGAGCTGCGAGCGTCGGCGCCGCTCGCGCCAGTCCCGAAGCAGCTCCCCGACGCTCAGCTGGGCCGTTGTCATGCACCCAGGCTGCCGGGCGGAGCGCGGCGCGGCAACTACCCGAGAGGTAATCGACAGGGCTCACCCGAAGGCGGATCGTCTTGGCCATGACCACTGAAACCACACCCCGCTCACCTGCCGCCACCGCCGAGGCGTACGTCTCGTTCTGGAACCTCTCCGCCGAGGAGCAGCGCACGCTCGGCGCCACCCTGTTCGCCGACGACGTCGCTCGCTCCACCCCGATCGGCGAGTCCACCGGCCTCGAGGCGCTGATCGACTTCACCCGCCAGTTCACCGAGGGCGTCGGTGACTACACGTTCGTGGCCCGTGCCGAGCCCGATGCACACCACAAGCATGTTCGGGTGCGCTGGGAGATCCGCAAGGAGGAGGGATCGTTCGCCGAGGGCACCGACGTCCTCGACCTGGACGGGTCCGGACGGATCGCCGCGATCACCGCGTTCATCGATCGCGCCCCCGACGGCTTCGATCCCGACGCCCACCACGAGGAGGCCTGACGTGTTCCTGATCGAGATCGCCTCTCCGGCCGGAGCACTCACCGACGGCGACCGTGCGACGCTGACGAAGGCGGTGACCTCGCTCCTCAACGAGGGCGTCAGCGCGCCGGAGGAGACGATGGCTCGCGGCCGGGCGGTGACCCACATCGCCTTCCGGGAGCTCGCCGGATGGACGACAGGCGACGGGGCGTGGGCACCGCCGGCCCCGCCGCCGCTGGTCATCACGGCCACCGTTCCCGAGGCGTGGCGGGAGGAGATGTCTCGCCCCCTGTCCGGCGCCATCCGGGCCGGCGTACGCCGACTCGACCGCGACCACGGCTGGACCAGGCCGGGCGGGCACCTCTGGATCAACCTCGTCGGGATCGCGGACGGCAGCATCGGGCTCAACGGCAGCCCCGCGACGGCAGACGACCTGACGAGCTGGATGACCGAGGAGTTCCGTGCGCGCCACAGCGCGGGCGAGGTCGACCTCCCCGAGGGCGTCGTCATCGATCCGATGTGCGGCATGCAGGTCACCCTCGGCCGCGGGGCGATCACCTTGGAGCACGACGGCGAGACCATCGGCTTCTGCGCCGCGTCCTGCCGACGTGCCTACGCCAAGGAGCACGGCGTCCCGGCCTGATCAGGCGGGGCCACCGCCCAGCCCGATCTCGTTGCCGTCGGGGTCGCGGAAGATGGTCTTGCGGACCCCGTTGCCGTACGTCTCCTGCGACTCCGGCCGCAGGCCGCGGTCGGCGATCGCGGCGAGGCGGGCGTCCAGGTCGTCGACGAAGAGGGTCACGAAGCCACGGCCCGCGAGCTCCGGCCTCACCTCGATGTAGACGTAGCCGTGCTCGACCACCTCGAAGACGGCCTCGGCGTCGTTGGGGTAGAAGGCCGGCGGGCCACCGAGCAGCGCCTCGTACCAGCGGGCTGCTCGGGCCAGGTCCGCGACCGGAAGTCCGGCGAACAGGTCGGTCATCTCAGAACCTCCAGCGGGTCGCACCGTAGGGCTCGACGGTCGCGACCGCGTGGGCCGAGGTCGCGTCGATGCGGAAGACGTGCCAGGGCGCCGGGCCCGCGCTCTGCGCGTTGAACGGGGCCGTGACGGCCTCGCCCGACTCGTCGACCTCGGCCGGCCAGCCCTCGTCGTCGTGGTAGTGCTTGGCCACGCGCTCGAGCTCGTCGCCGAGGACCCGCGTCACGCGGCCCTCCACGACCAGGTCGAACTCACGGACCGAGAGCGACAGCGCGCAGCGGGGGTCGCGGGCGTGGTTGCGGCCACGCCGCGTCCCAGGCCCCGTGACCAGGTAGAAGCTGCCGTCGAGCCAGATCGCGCCGACGGCGTTCACGTGCGGACCGCCGTCGGCGTTGATCGTGCTCACCCAGGTCGTGTAGCGCCCGGGCTCGCCCTCCTGCGACCCGGGCCCCTGGTTGAAGCCCTGGTCCAGTCGAGCGGTCACCTCCGCCCAGGACATCGGCGGGGCGTCGTACATCTCGGCGAGGTTGTGGGTCTCCATGGCGGTGTCTCCTTCGGCTGGTTCAGGACTCTTCACCTGTTCCACGAAGGAGTCACCGCCATTTCGACAACTGTCACGAACTCGATCTAGAAGGTGTGCCGCAGCGGGTAGCCCGAGAACCCGTCCACCGTCTTGGTGGCGAGCACGTGGTGGAGCTGGATGTTGTTGCGCTCGAAGCCGATCCGGGAACCGGCCATGTAGATGCCCCAGACCTTCGCGGTGCCGAGGCCGACCTCGTTGACGCAGGCGTCCCAGTTGTCGCGGAGGTTGTCGTTCCACGCCGTGAGGGTCTTGGCGTAGTGGACCCGGATGTTCTCGTGGTGCTGCACCTCGAGGTCGGTGTTCTCGATCGCGGACACGATGGTGCCCGAGCCGATCAGCTCGCCGTCGGGGAAGACGTAGCGGTCGATGAACGCCCCCGCGTTCGCCTTCGAGATGTTGTCGGGACGGGTGATGCAGTGGTTGAGCAGCCGGCCCCCATCGCGCAGCTTGCTCTTGATGAAGCCGAAGTAGGCCGGGTAGTTGGCCACGCCGATGTGCTCGGTGAGCCCGATGGAGCTGACCGCGTCGAAGTCCCCCTCGACCACGTCGCGGTAGTCGGAGAAGCGCACCTCGGCGACGTCGTCGAGGCGATCGGCCTTGATCGCCTTCTGGGCCCAGTTTGCCTGTTCGCGCGAGAGCGTGACACCGAGCGCCTTGACGCCGTAGTGCTTGGCCGCGTGGCGCACCATCCCGCCCCAGCCACAGCCGATGTCGAGCAGCCGCATGCCGGGCTCGAGCCCGAGCTTGCGGCAGATCAGGTCGTACTTGGCCGCCTGCGCCTCCTCGAGCGTGGCGTCATCGGTCGGGTAGAGCGCGCAGGTGTAGGTCATCGACGGACCGAGGACGTACTCATAGAAGGTGTTGGAGACGTCGTAGTGGTGGTGGATCGCATCGGCGTCGCGCTCGGGCGAGTGCCGCGTCCACGGCAGCGCGCTGATCGCGCGGCCGGAGAGGTGGCGTACGTTCTCGGCCCGCTGCCGCCACGCCGGCAGGTGCTCCTGCGGGGGTGGCTTGGGCGGGACGAAGTTCTTCACCCCGAGCGCGCGCACCATGTCGACCGTCTCCCGAGGGCTGGGCCGTTTGAAGTCGGTCTTGTCCAGGATCAGGTCCAGGAGCGGGTAGGGGTCGCCCGGATGGATGCCGTGCAGGGCCATGTCACCGCTGACGTAGGCACGTGCCAGACCGAGATCGCCCGGCGCGGTCAGCAGGAACGCGAGCCCGCGCGGGTTGAGGATCTCCATCCCGAAAGGAGAGTCCTTGTCGCCGGCGACACTGCCGTCGTACGCGGTGAGCTTGATTGGCAGCCCACCGTCGAAGAGTTCGTTGATGGTCTCTGCAATGTGGTTCACAGTCTCTTCACCGCCTTGCTGTACAGATCGGTCAACCGGTTGCCGGGGTCATACCTCGCCTTCACGGCAGCGAGGTTGTCCCCGTCATAGAGAGCGTCGAAGACATCCTTGTCGTAGAACGCCTCGGAGTAGAGCGATTTATGCCCGCCGAGCTCGTGGACCTGTTCCTCGATCGCACGGTTCTTGGGGGCGTTGACGGCTCCGGGGCCGACGTGGACCGTGCCCCAGAAACCGACGTTGACGTACGTCCGGCCCGCCTCGAGCGGGTAGGTCGGCCATTTCCCTCCTGTGTTCGTCCCTTGCGACACCAGCGGGCACAGCCACACCGGCCGCATCCCGATCTCGGCGTCGAACCACTCCAGGAATGCGGGGAGGTTCTCGACCGGGACCTCGATGTCCTGGATCACCCGTTCCCTCAGGAGCCGTCCGGCACGCGCGTCGAGCTTGTCGGCGATGCCGAACTTCCGGTCCAGGCCGACCAGCTTCATGTAGACGTCCGAGCGTCGCAGCCGGCGCGGCCACACCCGGCGGAGGTACTTGTTCTGCGCGCCGAAGGCGCCCGAGCACCAGAACCAGTCGGTGTCCCAGCGCCACAGGTAGTCGTAGGTCGTCAGCACATCAGTGTCACGCTCTTGGATCGAGCGGTAGTAGATCTGCTGGCCGCCGTAGTCGCTGGGGGTCTGCGTGGCCTTGTCGGTCCAGGTCGCGAGGGTCAGGTAGTACTCCCCCGGCTCGAACGCGACACCGTCGAGCCCGTCGACCCGCTCCCCCTCGTACGTCTTGGTCTCGGTGATCTGCGCGATCGTCTTGGTGAGCAGGCCGAGGTCGTCGAAGCGTACGTGGCGCAGCGCGACGTAGCCCGGCACCTTCTCCAGCTTGATCTTGAGCCGGGTGGCGTAGCCGAGGGAGCCGTAGGAGTTGGGGAAGGTGTCGAAGAGGTCGTCCCCGGGTCGAGTCGTGACGATCTCGCCCGCGCCGGTCAGGATGTCCATCTCCAGCACCGACTCGTGCGGCATCCCGTTGCGGAACGAGGTGGCCTCGATGCCCATCCCGGTCACCGCGCCACCGAGCGTGATCGTGCGCAGCTGCGGGACGACGTACGGGATCATCCCGTGCGCCAAGGTGGCATCGACGAGGTCCTCGTAGGTGCACATCCCCTGTACGTCGGCGGTGCCCGCCTCGGCATCGACCTCGATCACGCCGCCCAGACCGGAGACGTCGAGACCGGGGGCGTCGGTCGCCGCCCGGGCCCGGAAGAGGTTGGTGGTGCGTTTGGCCAGTCTGACGGGAGCGCCGTCAGGGATCCGCTTGTAGGAGGCCGTCAGCCGCTCGACGGCCTCGGTGTGTCGTTGCCAACCAGTCTCACCCGTCACTCCACGCACTTTACTCGCGCCCTGGGATCTCGGGTTTCGATTTTCACGTTCGTTCGCTTACAGTCACAAGCGCCGACTGCTCCCGTCGAGCGCCCCCATCTCGTGCACCCTGGAGGGTCCCCATGTCCAGTGCTGCCCATCGTGACGCTGTGTCAACGCTCGCCGAGAAGGCAACCCCCTACTTCACCGAGAACCAGGTCAAGTGGCGCAACAAGTCCGTCTCCCAGGCCCGGCTGGCGCTGGCGATCGACCAGATCGTCGTGCACATGCGTGAGAAGGGCGTCGACATGGCGACCATGAACGGCCTCACGGCCTACCGGGACGAGGACGGGATCCACGTCACGATCGAGCTGGGCACCCTTCCGCTCCTCGCCGAGTCCGGCGGGGCCGGCGGCACCGGCGGCCACCGAGCCGCTCGCTGAGCAGCCCGGAGGCGCTCAGCGGAGGTTGCCGCGCGGGTCGCCGGCGAGGACAGGGACGTCCTCGCCCGCGAACTCCTTGACGATCGAGAGGTCGTCAGCGGAGGCCTCCTCGGCCTCGCCGAGCACGACGACGGCCTCGAGGCCCTTGGAGCCGGAGGCCACGGCCATCGCCACGCAGACGCCGATCGCGGAGACCTGGAGCGAGGGCAGGTCCACGGTGGCGGCGGCGTAGGTGCGGCCGTCGAGGTCGCGTACGGCTGCTCCTTCGGCCGCGCCGGTGCGGGCACGCGTCGCGCGGGCCAGGGTCACCAGCTTGCGGTCCTCCGCGGTGAGCTCACTCTGCTCGGGCATGGGCCTCTTTCTTCCTGTCCGTCTTCTCGCGCTGCTCGTCCTCGTCATCGGCCTCGGACTCGGCCGGGACGACGACGCTGATGTGTACGGTACCGATCTTGTTCCGACGGCCGGCAGCCTCCTCGGCCACGAAGCGGAGCCCGTGGGCCTCGACCTCGGTCCCCGGGATCGGCACGAGGCCGAGATGCTTGGCCATCAGACCGCGTACGGAGTCGACGTCGTCCTCCTCGACAGGGAGGCCGATGAGCTCCTCGAGGTCGCTGACCAGGAAGCGGGAGGGCACCCGCCAGGAGCCGTCGCCGAGGTGGAGGGGCTCGCGGTCCTCGATGTCGTACTCGTCGGTGATCTCGCCGACGATCTCCTCGAGGATGTCCTCGATGGTGATCAGGCCGGCGGTGCCGCCGTACTCGTCGACGACGACCGCGATGTGCTGGCGGTGCTGCTGCATCTCGGCGAGCAGCTCGTCGACCGGCTTGGAGTCGGGGACCCAGGTCGGCTTGCGCATCAGCGACTCGACCCGCTGGGTGGTCTCGACCTCCGGCGCCTCGAAGTCCCGCGCGACGACGTCCTTGAGGTAGACCATCCCGATGATGTCGTCGAGGCTGTCGTCGATCACCGGAATCCGGGAGTAGCCCGAGCGCAGGAACAGCGACAGCGCCTGGCGCAGGGTCTTGCGGCGCTCCAGGAAGACGATGTCGCCGCGGGGCACCATCACCTCGCGAGCACGGGTGTCGCCGAGCTCGAAGACCGAGTGGATCATCCGGCGCTCGTCGGCCTCGATCAGGTCGGAGGCCTCGGCGATGTCGACCAGCTCTCGCAGCTCGGTCTCCGTGGAGAACGGGCCCTTGCGGAAGCCCTTGCCGGGGGTGAGCGCGTTACCGAGGATGATCAGCAGGCTCGGGATCGGGCCGAGGATGGCGGTGATCGCGCCGATCGGACCGGCGACCGCGAGGGCGATGCCCTCGTGGTGCTGACGCCCCAGCGTGCGAGGACCGACGCCGATGACCACGAAGGAGACCACGGTCATCGTCCCGGTCGTGGTGAGCACCGTCGGCCACCAGCGCCCCTGATAGAGGTCGTACGCCCACAGCGCGACCAGCACGGTCGCGCCGATCTCGCACAGCATCCTGAGCAGCAGCACCGTGTTGACATAGCGGGCGGGGTCGCCGACCACCGCCACCAGGCGTTTGGCGCCGGCACGGCCCTCGGAGACCAGCTCCGCGGCTCGGGCGCGGGAGAAGGCGCTGAGCGCCGCGTCGGCGGCGGAGAAGATGCCGGCGATCAGGACCAGAACTGCGGCTGCGATCAGCAGCCTCGCATCGTCCATGGGTGGTGGTGGTGCTCCTACTCGGGTGCGGTGGCCGATGAGCCCCAGGCTTTGAGCAGCTTGGCCTGCAGCCCGAACATCTCGGCGTGCTCGTCGGGGTCCACGTGGTCGAAGCCGAGCAGATGGAGGATGCCGTGGGTGGTCAGGAGCTCGATCTCCGCCACGGTGCCGTGACCGGCTGCCTCGCCCTGCTTGGCCGCGATCGTCGGGGCGATGATGATATCGCCCAGGTCGCCCTCCTCCGGCTCCTCGTCGAGGCGGCCGGGGAGCAGCTCGTCACCGGGGAACGACAGCACGTCGGTCGGGCCCTCGGTGTCGAAGTAGCGCTCGTTGAGCTCGGTGATCGTGGCCTCGTCGCCGAACTTGATCCGGAGGTCGGCCTGCGGGTGCACGCGCAGCTGCTCGAGCAGGAAACGAGCGAGCTTGGCGACGTGCTCGACGTCGATCTCCTGCTCGGACTCGTTGATGATCTCCGTGCTCATCGCACCTCTCCGGAGGCCCGGCCCTGGCTCTGCACGTCGTGCTGCTCGTAGGCGGCGACGATCTTGGCGACCAGTCGGTGGCGTACGACGTCGTGGCTGGTCAGGTTGTTGAAGCTGATGTCCTTGACGTCGTCGAGGATGCCCTCCACGACCCGGAGCCCGGACTTCTGGCCGTTGGGGAGATCGGTCTGGGTCACGTCACCGGTGACCACGATCTTCGACCCGAAGCCGAGGCGGGTCAGGAACATCTTCATCTGCTCGGGCGTGGTGTTCTGCGCCTCGTCGAGGATGATGAAGGAGTCGTTGAGGCTCCGCCCGCGGAGGAACGCGAGCGGGGCGACCTCGATGGTCCCCGACGCCATCAGCTTGGGGATCAGCTCCGGGTCCATCATGTCGTGCAGCGCGTCGTAGAGCGGACGCAGGTAGGGGTCGATCTTCTCGGTCAGGGTGCCGGGCAGGAAGCCGAGCTTCTCGCCGGCCTCGACCGCCGGACGGCTCAGGATGATCCGGGTGACCTGCTTGGTCTGCAGCGCCTGGACCGCCTTGGCGACCGCCAGGTAGGTCTTGCCGGTGCCGGCCGGGCCGATGCCGAAGGTGATCGTGTGCTTGTCGATCGCGTCGACGTAGCGCTTCTGGTTGAGCGTCTTGGGCCGGATGCTGCGGCCGCGGTTGGAGAGGATGTTGAGGCTCAGCACGTCGGCCGGCTTCTCCGTCGTGTCGGCCTGGAGCATGCCGATCACCCGCTCGACCGTCTCGCCGCTGACGCCCTGGCCGGTGCGGATGATCTGGACCAGCTCCTCCAGGACCCGCTCGATCATCGCGATCTCGCTGGGGGCGCCGTGGAGGGTGATCCGGTTGCCGCGCACGTGCACGTCTGCGTCGAAGTGGGCCTCGATGATCCCGAGGTGCTCATCGGCCGGACCGAGGACGGTCACCATGTCGACGCTGTTCGGAACGACCACGGTGTGCTTGGTGGTCGCGGTGACCCCCTGGTCGGAGGTGTCGGTCGGAAGCGGACTTGGGTGTCGATCGGTCATGGATGCCCGGAGCGGGCCCTTTCTCGTCACGAGGCTGATGCGTCCATGGTACGCGGGCTCTCGGCCCCTCTCCTACTGGATAGTTCCGGGGTCAGCTCGCCAGCAGCGATTCGACGCGTACGGTCTCCTCGGCGAGCTCGTCGCACTCGTCCGGGGTGAGGTCGCGGAGCAGCTTGACGACCTCGACCTTGCCGTCGACCGGCTTCCAGAGGCCGATGAGGTGGCCGCCGCCGATGATGACCGCACCGCCGCCACCGATGCCCCACTCCTTCCGGGTCCCCTGGGCGGTGATCCGCTCCCGGTTGGCGTGCGAGAGCCAGACGTTGTCGAACCTCCCCAGCAGTCGCACCGGGGCGTGCTCCTCGCCGGTGGCGAGCGGTGCGTCCGGGACGTCGTAGAGGGTCTTGCCGGCCTCGTCGCGGTAGGTCACCAGCCCCTCGATCTGCTTGATCACCGGGCCCAGGCGGGTCAGGGACGACCAGGTGGTGATGTCGGCGGCGGTCGCCGGCCCGAAGGCGCGCAGGTAGCGACGTACGATCTCCGGCGCCAGCGTCGGGACGACATCGTCCACGGCCACCGGCGGCACGCCCGTCCAGCGCAGGAGCAGGTCGTAGACGAGCCCGCCCGAGCCCTTCCACAGGCCTCGCGGCGGCAGCTGGACCAGCGGCAGCTCGTTGCGCGCCCGCAGGCCGAGCGCCTTGGCCGGGACGTCGGGGAAGTGCTCGACCAGGCCGGCCTCGAGGGCCGCGTTGGGCAGCGCCCCGAGAGCGAGTACGTCCTCGGCCGCCTCCACGAAGCCCTCCAGCTGCGCCGCCGGGCGGACGATCTCGACCCGCTGGGTGTAGAAGTCGTGGACCGGCTGCGTCCAGGCCCTGATCAGCGCGGCATCGGCGGCGGTGTGCATGTGGATCGTCGATCGCAGCGAGGAGAGCCGGACCAGCGCGCTCGACTCGAGCTGCGCGCTGAGCGCGTAGGGGTCGAACGAATCCAGCCGGGCGGCCAGCGCGAAGAACGGCGGCAGCGACTCCTGCGCCTGCAGGCCGACCAGATGCTCGATCATCTCGGCCGGGGTGAGCGAGGCCCTCGACAGCAGGTGCTGGCGGAGCAGAAGGGTCCGGTTGAGCTGCCGTTCGGTGAGGATCACGGTAGCGATGATCTCCTACTCGACGGTGATCCGGGCGCCAACCTCCTCAGAAGGCTTCCCCTCGCCGTCAGAGGTGTCGTCGGTGCGCGCGATGAAGACGTACGTCCCGGGCTCGAGCTCGGAGACGTCGACCGTGGTCTTCCACGGGTAGAGCTTGTCCACCCAGCCCTCGGCCGTCGCAGCCCCCTCGAGCACCGTCTCGCCAGTGGTGTCGCGGACCTCCCACGGCACGTTCGCCTCGTTCGAGTTGGCCTTGCCCGAGGCCTCGAAGCTGTCCGACACCGTCGCGCCCTCGGCCGGTGCCGCCAGCGTGATCAGGCCGGAGGTACGTGGCAGCGCGGATGGCTCCTCCGACGGCTGGGTCGAGACCTCCGGATCCTCGGCCACGGCATCGCCGCTCCCGCAGCCACCGGCCACACCCCCCATCCCGCACAGCACACCGGACAGCGCGATCGCGGCGGCATGTCGGCCCAGGAACGTACGTGTGCTCCTCATGTCTCCATCGTCACCCGCGACCCCCCAACGCCAAACCCCCCACGCCGAACAGTCACTTTCTGATCGCGAGAGGTCGAGATCTGACGCCGAGAGGTCGAAAATTGAGCGCGACACGTCAGTTTCTGCGCATGCGTCTTCAGAAGCTGACGTGTCGGCGTCAAGAACTGACGTGTCGGCGTCAGAAACTGACCTCTCGCGGAGGGTCAGTCCCAGCGGCGGGTGCGGGCCAGCAGGGCGGCGCTTGCAGCTACGCCTGCTGTCGAGGTGCGGAGGACCTCGCCGCCTAGGCGGATCGTGGTGGCGCCGGCCTTCTCGAACAAGGAGATCTCCTCGTCCGTCAGGCCGCCCTCGGGGCCGACCACGACCAGGATGGTGCCCTCGTCGATGACGGGGACCGCGCCGAGCGGGAGGGTGCCCTCCTCGTGGAGCACGACGGCGACGTCGGCCGCCTCGATCTTGGCCACGATTGCATCGGTGGTGGCCAGCGGCTCGACCTCGGGGTGCCACAGCCGGCGCGACTGCTTGGCGGCCTCCCGGGCGGTGGCCCGCCAGCGGGCCAGCGACTTGACCGCGCGCTCGCCCTTCCAGACGGCGACCGAGCGGGTCGCCGCCCACGGGACGATGCTGGCGGCGCCGATCTCGGTGAGCATCTCGACGGCGAGCTCGCCGCGGTCGCCCTTGGGCAGCGCCTGGACGACCGTCAGCGCGGGCTCGGGCGGAGCGTCGCCGAGGATGATGTCGTCGACGCGTACGGTCATCGACTTCTTGGTGGTCTGCGTGATCGTGCCGGTGACGCCCTCGCCGGCGCCGTCGGTGAGCACGACCTCCTCGCCGACCCGGAGGCGGCGTACGACGACCGCGTGGCGGCCCTCGTCACCGCTCACCTCGATGTCGTCGCCGACACGGGTGCCGACGAGCGACTCGACGAGGTGAACGGGAAGGGTCATGTCAGCTCCGCTTGCTCAGTGCCCGTTGAGGGTGTCCTTGAACCAGGAGAAGACGCCGCCCTTGTGGGCCGCCTTGAGCTGGCCCTGGACGGACTCCTCACCGCGCATCTCGGCGAGCTGGCGCAGCAGCGCCTCCTGCTCGAGGTCGAGCTTGGTGGGGGTCTCCACGTTGATGGTCACGATCAGGTCGCCGCGACCGCCCCGCAGACCGGGCACACCGCGGCCACGCAGGACGTGGTCGGTGCCGGACTGGGTGCCGGGCTTGAGGTCGATCTGGATCGAGGCGTCCTCGGGGTCGATCTGGTCGGCGCCCTCACCGACGAGGTCGGCCTCGAGCGTCGGCAGGTTGAGCGTGGTGCCGAGCGCGGCCGCGGTCATCGGCACCTTCGCGGTGCAGTGCAGGTCGTTGCCTCTGCGGGTGAAGGTGGCGTGCTTGGCGACGTGGATCTCGACGTAGAGGTCGCCGGCGGGGCCGCCGCCGGGGCCGATCTCGCCCTGCTCGGCGAGCTGCACCCGGGTGCCGTCGTCGACGCCCGGCGGGATCTTGACGGTCAGGGTGCGGTGAGAGCGCACCCGGCCCTCGCCGCTGCAGTCGCGGCACGGGTCGGGGATGACGGTGCCGAAGCCGTTGCAGGCCGAGCACGGGCGCAGCGTGCGGATCTCGCCCAGGAAGGAGCGCTGCACGACCGCGACCTCACCCTGGCCGTGGCAGGTCTCGCACGGGACCGGGTGGGAGCCTTCCGCGGCGCCCTCGCCACCACAGGTGTCACAGACGACCGCAGTGTCGACCTTGAGGTCGCGGGTGACGCCGAAGGCGGCCTCGGCCAGGTCGATGTCGAGACGGATGAGGGCGTCCTGCCCGCGGCGTACCCGCGGACGGGGGCCACGCCCAGCGCCTCCGGTGCCGGCACCGGCGCCACCGAAGAAGGCGTCCATGATGTCGGTGAACGAGAAGCCCGCGCCCTGCGCGCCGAAGCCGCCCGCGAACGGGTCGCCACCGCGGTCGTACGCAGCCCGCTTCTGCGGGTCGCTCAGCACCTCGTAGGCGTGGGAGATCTCCTTGAACTTCTCCTGCGACTCGGCGTCAGGGTTGACGTCAGGGTGGTACTGGCGCGCCAGCTTCCGGTACGCCTTCTTGATCGTTGCGTCGTCGGCGTCCTTGTCGACACCGAGGAGCTCATAGGGGTCCAACGTCGGTCTTCCTGCCATCGAAGTTCGCTGATCTTCCTTGAATCGAGTCTGCTGCTCAAGCCTCGTCGAGGATCCGGGAGAGGTAACGCGCCACCGCGCGCACCGCCGCCATGGATCCGGGGTAGTCCATCCGGGTGGGGCCGACCACGCCGAGCGTGGCCAGCGCCTCGTCGCCAGGTCCGTAGCCGGTCGCGACCACGCTGGTCTGGGAGAGCTCCTGGTAGGGGCCCTCGGCGCCGATCCGCACCGTGACCAGTCCGCCCGCAGTCGCCTCGCCCATCAGCTTGAGCAGGACGACGTGCTCCTCGAGGGCCTCCAGGAGCGGGCGTACGGCAGTGTCGAAGCTGTCGCCGAAGCGGGCCAGGTTGCTGGTGCCGCCGATGGAGATGCGCTCGTCGGAGCGGTGGTCGTTCATCGCCTCGATCAGGGCCTCGGCCACGGCGGAGGCGAGCCCATCCTTCAATGTATCCGTCTGCGGGGCGTCGGCGGGCGCGTCGGCCGGCTGGGCGATCGTGCGCAGCGCCTCGCCGGCCTCGGCGATGACGGCGCCAGCGACCGCGGTGTTGATCTGCGCTCGCAGCGTGGCCAGGGTCTCCTCGGAGACCTCCTCGGTCACCTCGAGCAGCCGCTGCTCGACGCGGCCGGTGCTGAGGATGAGCACGAGGAGGAGCCTGGTCGGGGCCAGCGAGACCAGCTCGACGTGACGGACGGTCGAGCGGCTCAGGGTCGGGTATTGCACCACCGCGACCTGGCGGGTCAGCTGCGAGAGCAGCCGGGTCGAGCGGGTGACCACGTCGTCGAGGTCGACCGCGCCCTCGAGGAAGCCGGCGATCGCCCGCTTCTCGGCCGCGGTCATCGGCTTGACCGTGGTCAGCCGGTCGACGAAGAGCCGGTAGCCCTTGTCGGTGGGCACTCGGCCGGCGCTGGTGTGGGGGGCGGTGATGTATCCCTCCTCCTCCAGCGCGGCCATGTCGTTGCGTACCGTCGCCGGGGAGACGCCGAGACCGTGACGCTCCACGAGCGCCTTGGAGCCGACCGGCTCCTCGGTCTTCACATAGTCCTCGACGATCGCCCTGAGGACGGAGAGCCTGCGTTCGTTCTGCATCTGCCCTCCTATCGTCCTGGCTGCCTGGCACTCATTCCGTGCGAGTGCCAATCCTACCGGTTCGCGTCACAGGCACCAGTTTCCGGTGGCCGCTCCGCTCTGTGGAACGGGACCCAGGGGAGAAAGCACAGTTCTCGCCATCGAGATAGCCTTAGGTTAGGCTGACCTTAGAGCCACTCGCTGTACTGCTTCCGCCCCACTGGAGAGTCCTATGATCGCCGACGATCTGCTGGTCCGCATCACGGCCCACGCCAACGACGAGCACCAGGCGGACCTGTGCCGCTCGCTCTCGGCACGGCTCGGGCTGCGACCGCGTCACATCGTGGGCGTACGCCTCTCCAACCTCACCGCCGAGAGCGTCGACGTCTCCTGGATCACCCTCGACGGCGGCCACCACGTGACCTTCCGGTTCCCGGAGACCGCAGCCACGCCGGACGACGTTCTCGAGCAGCTCGGGCGCGTGCTCACCGGTTCTCGCTGCTGACTCCACTACCGTTCTCCGGATGAGCGATCGCTACGGCTCCGACGTACTGGCCGGCGACTGGCGCAAGCCCAAGAACGGGCGTGCCGTCGAGACTCCCGCAGAGCTGGGCGCTGTGGTCGAGGAGGTCGAGACCGACTTCGTCGGCGAGATCGTGCGGATCGACCGCGACCTGCACACGCTGACGCTGGAGGACCGGAAGGGCAAGCGGCGTACGTTCCCGCTCGGGCCGGGCTTCTGGCTCGAGGGCAAGCCGGTCATCCTCACTCCCCCGGTGACCCGCACGGCGCCCGCGAAGCCGACCCGCACCGCGTCGGGCTCGGTGGCCGTGGACAACGTCAAGGCCCGGGTCGCGCGCGAGTCGCGGATCTTCGTCGAGGGGCGTCACGACGCCGAGCTGGTCGAGAAGATCTGGGGTGACGACCTGCGGATCGAGGGTGTCGTCGTCGAGTATCTGGGCGGTGTCGACGACCTCGCCGACCACCTGGTCTCGTTCAAGCCCGGACCGCAGCGGCGGGTCGGGGTGCTCGTCGACCACCTGGTCAAAGGCTCCAAGGAGGCCCGGATCGCGGAGTCGATCCGGCGCTCCGCGGTCGGTCAGCACGTGCTGATCGTCGGTCACCCGTTCATCGACGTGTGGCAGGCGGTCAAGCCGGGCCGGCTCGGGCTCGAAGCCTGGCCGAACGTGCCGCGCTCGATCGAGTGGAAGAAGGGCATCTGCCAGCACATGGGCTGGCCCCACCGCGATCAGGCCGACATCGCCCGGGCCTGGAAGCACATCCTGGGCCGGGTGAACTCGTTCGGCGACCTGGAGCCCGCCCTGCTCGGGCGGGTCGAGGAGCTGATCGACTTCGTGACCGAGCCCGTCTGAGCCTCGGTCAGTAGGACGACTTCTTCGGCATGATGATCCACAGCACGATGTAGACGATGAACTGCGGTCCGGGGAGCAGGCAGGAGATCACGAAGGCCAACCGGATCAGGTTCGAGTTGATGCCGAAACGGTCGCCGAGGCCGCCGCAGACGCCGGCGATCCATTTGTCGTTGCTGGGACGGGAAAGAGTTGTGGTTGCCATAGCTCCACTCTCCCCTGTCGGGCCCCCTTTACCAATCAGGATCACCCCTGATCCTTCGATCAGGACCAAGGTCCCGGACTCAGGGATACTCAGGGGAGCAGGTCTCGGACTACCGCGTCGGCGAGAAGCCTGCCGGTCTCGGTGAGGAAGATCGTGTCGTCGGCGACGGTGACCAGACCGCGGCGTACCTGCTCCGGAACAGCGGAACGGCCCTCGTCGTCGAGGGCGTCTGCCGGGAGGCCGTCGGCGAGTCTCAGCTCGAGGAGGACGCGCTCGACCCGCCGGTCCTCCTCGACGAGGATCTCGCGGGCGTGGGCGGGGCTCTGCTCGGCGCCGATGCGGTCGGCGTACGCCTTGGGGTGCTTGACGTTCCACCACCGGGTGCCGCCGACGTGGCTGTGGGCGCCGGGGCCGACGCCCCACCAGTCGCCGCCCTGCCAGTAGAGCATGTTGTGGCGGCAGCGCTGGGACTCGTCGGTGGCCCAGTTGGAGACCTCGTACCAGGTCAGGCCGTGCTTTCGGAGGGTGGCGTCGGCCAGCTCGTACTTGTCGGCGAGGTCGTCCTCGTCGGGCATCTCGATCTCGCCTCTTCTGACCCTTCGGGCCAGGGCGGTGCCGTCCTCGACGATGAGGGAGTAGGCCGAGATGTGGTCGGGGTTGCTGGCCAAGGCGGTGTCGAGGCTGGTGCGCCAGTCGTCGATCGACTCGCCCGGGGTGCCGTAGATGAGGTCGAGGGAGACCTGCTCGAAGCCCGCCTCGCGGGCCCATTCCACGACCAGCGGGACCCGTTCGGGGTCGTGGGTGCGGTCGAGGGTCTTCAGTACGTGGGGGACGGCCGACTGCATGCCGAAGCTGAGCCGGGTGAAGCCGCCCTCGCGCAGCGTGCGCAGGTAGTCCAGGTCGACGGAGTCGGGGTTGGCCTCGGTCGTCACCTCGACGTCGCCGGCGAGGCCGAACTCGTCCCTGATCGCACCGAGCATGCCGGTCAGGTCGCTCGCCGGCAGGAGCGTCGGGGTGCCGCCGCCGAAGAAGACGGTGTCCACCTGCTTGTCACTGTCGGCCAGCACCCGGCGCGCCAGCCGGACCTCTTCGATCGCCTGGTCGGCGTACGTCTGCCGGCTCACGCCGGGCCCCAGCTCGATCGCGGTGTAGGTGTTGAAGTCGCAGTAGCCGCACCTGACCGTGCAGAACGGGACATGGACGTAGAAGCCCAGCCCCTTCTCCCCCAGCGTGCTCAGCGATTCGGCCGGCAGTGACCCGTCGGTGGGGGCGGGGTCGCCGGGAGGCAGAGCGGAAGGCACCCCTCCATTCTCAACCCCAGCGCCGAGTAGTCAGAAATGGCGGTCGAGTGGGCAGTTCTGGCGGCGAGGCGGTGCTGGGCCCCTAGGATCGCCGGGTGACCGTCCCGGGGTTCCGTACGTACTGGACCGCGGCGACGATCAGCGCGTTCGGCAGCTCGGTCACCGTGATCGCGATCCAGGTGCTGATCGTCTCGGTCCTCGACGCGAGCGCCACCGAGGTCGGGTTGATCAGAGCGGTGCAGTTGCTGCCGTACCTGCTGCTGGGGTTGGTCGTCGGGGCGCTGGTGGACCGGATGCGTCGCAAGCCGGTGCTGGTGTGGTCGAACGTCCTTCTTGCCGCGACGTTGCTGGTCATCCCTGCACTGTGGGCACTGGACAGGCTCTCGCTGTGGGCCGTCGCTGTCGTGCTGTTCTTGTTCGGGACGCTCAATGTCATCGAGTTCGCAGCGCTCCAGTCGTTCCTGCCACGGCTGGTGCCGAGGTCCGAGCTGCTGGCCGCCAACGCGCGGCTCGACCAGAGCGAGACGGTGGCGCAGACGACCGGCCCTGTCGTCGGTGGTGGACTGGTATCGCTGCTCGGTGCGCCCTGGGCGGTCCTCGTGGACGCGGTCAGCTATCTGGCCAGCGCCGTTCTGATCGCACGGGTCCCGATCGACGAACCGCCTCCACGACCGACCACCACCCGGCTGCGGCAGGAGATCTCCGAAGGGATCCGTTGGATCTACCGACACCCGACTCTCGCACCGCTGGCCTGGTCGACGCATGTCTGGTTCCTCGGCAACAGCATGGCCGCCACGGTGCTCGTGCCGTTCGCGCTCCGACCGCTGGGGCTGAGCCCGCTGACGTACGGCATCGCCCTCGCCTTCGCCGGAGTCGGGGGCCTGATCGGAGCGCTGCTGGCCACGCGGCTCGGACATGCGTTCGGGGCCGGACTGGTCGTTCTTGTGGGACGTTTCCTCACCATGGTCGCGTGGGCGGTCGTGGCGCTCGCACCTTCCGCATCATCGGGAACGGGGCTCCCGCTCCTCGTCGTCGCAACCGGGCAGCTGATCCTCGGACTAGGGATGGGCCTGGAGAACGCCAACGAGATGGGCTACTGGCAGGCGAACACACCGGACGAAGTGCAGGGGCGGGTGAACGCGACCAGGCGCTCGGCCAACCGAACCATTGCCGTCGCGGGTGCGGTGGCCGGTGGTCTGCTGGCCGATCTGCTGGGCTTCCGGCCCACGTTGTGGCTGGCTGTCGCGGTGTTCGCGGTCGCATCGGCGATCCTCGCCCTGTCGCCGTTCCGGTCGGCGCGGCACTGACCTTTCTCGCGCAGAGCGGGAGGCACCCGTCCATCGATCCACCTGTCGAAAAGGATTAACCGTGGCTGGGGCGGTGGTGGGAAAATTCTGGCGTGTCCGTCTCGCAGCCTGATCTTCTTCTCGACGATGTTCTCGACAACCCGGTCTGGCACTCGCTGACCGGTGCGCACGCCTCGCTCGCCGAGGGCTCGGGGCTCGCCCGTCGCTACCGTCCCGACGTCTCGCCCTTCGCCGCCGTCTCGGACCCGCGCGAGCCGCAGGCGTGGCGCGACCTGGCCGCGGCCGTCGGACCCGGCGGCACCGCACTGATCACCGGCGCGGCCGGTGTCTGCGGGGAAGGATGGTCGGTCGTCGGCGGTGGCGAAGGGGTTCAGCTCGTCGAGACGTCACGGGTCGTCGCCGCGCCCGACCCCGAGGCGGTCGTGCTCGGGGACGCCGACGTACCCGAGATGCTCGACCTGGTCGCCCGCACCGAGCCGGGACCGTTCGAGAAGGCGACCCACACGATGGGTACGTATCTGGGACTGCGCCACGAGGGCCGCCTCGTCGCGATGGCCGGCCAGCGGATGCACCCGGGCGGTTGGATCGAGATCAGCGCCGTCTGCACCGCGCCCGAGGCACGCGGCCGCGGCCTCGCCAGCCGCCTCGTCCTCGCGGTCACCGCCGACATCCACGCCCGCGGCTCTCGCGCGCTGATGCACGCCTCGGTCGCCAACACCGGCGCCATCTCGGTCTACCTCGGGCTTGGGTTCGAGGAGCGGCGGCGTACGACCTTCGAGCTCTTCCGCGCGGCCGGCTAGCGCCGAGGCGTCACCCCCGTCGGCCGAGGCGTCACTCGCGTCGGCCGAGAGGTCGCGTACGTCGCGCGAGAGGGCACCGGCTGCCGTCTCGGCCGACCTAGCCGACGCCTCGGCCGACGTAGCTGACGCCTCGGCAGTGGTCAGTGGAAGTCGCGGGAGCGGTGGCGGGAGGCGATGGCCTTGGCGGCCTCGGGGTGGATCTCCTCGAGCGGGGCGAGGCGGTCGGCGACCAGGTTGGTGACTCCGTCGTTGCGCTCGAGGATGCCGCGGATGAGCATGACGGAGGTGGAGACGGCGATCTTGCGGTGCTTCCTCCACAGGCCGGCGGAGCAGACGACGTTGAGCATGCCGGTCTCGTCCTCGAGGTTGATGAAGGTGACGCCGCCTGCGGTCCCGGGGCGCTGACGGTGGGTGACCAGACCGGCGACGGTGATGCGTCGGCCGGGCTCCGAGGTGGGGAGGTCGCTGATCTTCGGGAGTCCGGCCGCGGTCAGGCCGGCCCGGAGATGGGCGAAGGGATGGCTGCCGGGGGTCACTCCGGTCGCCCACAGGTCGGCGAGGGTCTCCTCGACCGGGTCGAGGCCGGGCAGCGCGGGGGCCTCGGCGGTGAACCGCACCCCTTCGAGCTGGTCCTCGGTCTCGGTCCAGCCCGCCTGCCACAGCGCCTGGCGACGGCTCGATGTGAACACCTCCAAACATCCAGCGGTCGCCAGCGCCTCGAGCTGGGCGCGTTCCAGCCCGGCGCGACGGGAGAGGTCGAGGGAGTCCTTGAACGGTGCCTCCTCGCGGGCCTTCACGATCCGCTTGGCGACGTCCTTGCCGATGCCGCGTACGGAGTCCAGGCCCAGCCGCACCGCGAAGTTGCCGTCACGCCGGTGCTCCGGGGTCGGGTCGGGGGTGCCGGGGACCCATGGGGTCTTCTCCCCGTCCAGCCGGCAGTCCTCCTTCCCGGTCGGCGACACGACGTCGACATCGAGCGGCTCCATGTCGGCGGCGGCCTGGCTGAGGACGAGGTCGGGGCGGCGTACCTCCACTCCGTGGCGGCGGGCGTCCTGGGTCAGCGACTGCGGCGAGTAGAAGCCCATCGGCTGGGCGCGGAGCAGGCCGGCCAGGAACGCGGCAGGGTAGTGGAGCTTGAACCACGACGAGGCGTAGACGAGCTTGGCGAAGCTCAGCGCGTGGGACTCGGCGAAGCCGAAGTTCGCGAAGGAGAGGATCTGGGTGTAGACCGCCTCGGCCGTCTCCTCGGTCATCCCCTTGGCTCGCATGCCCTCATAGAGCTGCTCCTTGAGCGAGTCGATCCGCTCGAGACCACGTTTCGACCCCATCGCCCGGCGCAGCAGATCGGCGTCGTCGTGGTTGAAGTCGCCCAGGACGCGGCCCATCTCCATGAGCTGCTCCTGGAACAGTGGCACCCCGAGAGTGCGCTTCAGCACCGGCTTCAACAGCGGATGCGCGTAGCTGACCTCCTCGCGCCCGGTGGCCCGGCGTACGTAGGGATGGACCGCTCCGCCCTGCACCGGCCCCGGCCGGATGAGCGCGATCTCGATGGCCAGGTCGTAGAAGCAGCGCGGCTGCAGGCGCGGCAGGGTGCCGATCTGCGCGCGCGACTCGACCTGGAAGACCCCGATCGAGTCGGCCCGGCAGAGCATGTCGTAGACCGCCGGCTCCTCCTTGGGGATGGTCGCCAGCGTCCAGCCCTCCCCCAGGTGCTCGAGAGCCAGATGCATCATGTGGTCTAGCGCCGCCAGCATCCCGAGCCCGAGCAGGTCGAACTTCACCAGCCCCATGTATTCGGCGGCGTCCTTGTCCCACTGGATCACGGTGCGCTTCTCCATGCGGGCACGCTCGATGGGTACGACCTCGCCGATCGGCTCCTCGGTCAGCACCATGCCGCCGGAGTGGATGCCGAGATGGCGCGGGGCTCCGTGGATCTCCTCGGCCAACGCGAGGACCGGAGCGGGGATGCCGACGTCGTCCGGTGCCTCGACGCGGGAGTAGCCGAGATGCTTGGACCAGGCGTCCTGCTGGCCGGGGCTGTGACCGAGCGCCTTGGCCGCGTCCCTGACCGCCATCTTCGGCCGGTAGCCGACGATGTTCGCGACCTGCGCGGCGTTGCGCCGGCCGTAGGTGTCGTAGACCCACTGGATCACCGTCTCGCGCTTGTCGGAGTCGAAGTCGACGTCGATGTCCGGCTCCTCCTCCCGGTGCTCGGAGATGAACCGCTCGAACGGCAGCTTGTAGAAGACCGGGTCGATCGCGGTGATCCCCAGGGCGTAGCAGACCGCGCTCGCCGCCGCGCTCCCCCGCCCCTGGCAGAGAATCTCCTTCTCCCGCGCGAACGCCACGATGTCGTGCACGATCACGAAATAGCCCGGGAAGTCCTTGCGCTCGATGACGTCGAGCTCGTGCTCCACCCGCTTGCGGGCCTTCTCGACGAACTCCGGGTCGGTGGCGTACGCCTTCGCATAGCGCTCCGCGAAACCCTCCTCGGTCAGGTGGCGCAGCCGGCTCGCGGCGGTCTCGCCCTCGGGGATCCCGCGCTTGGGCAGCTTCGGGGTGGCCTTGCGCAGGTCGAAGGCGCACTCCTCGGCGATCTCGACGCTACGTGCCACCGCGCCCGGGTAGCGCCGGAAGAGCTGGTCCATCTCCTCCCCCGACCTGACGTACGCCACCGGGCCGGCCGGGAGCCAGCCGGCGATGTCGCTCAGGGTGCGGCGCGCGCGGACCGCCGCGAGCGCGTCGGCCACCCGGTGCCGGTCGGGCGTGGCGTAGTGGACGTTGTTGGTGGCGACCGTGGGCAGGCCGGCCTCGCGGGCGATGCCGGCGAGCAGGTCGTTGTCGTAGGAGTCGGTCGGATGGCCGCGGTCGGTCAGCTCGACGACGATGTTGTCGTGGCCGAACCTGTCGGTGAGGTCGCGCAGCGCCCGGGCTGCGGCGATCGGGCCGGTGCCGGTGAGGGCCTGACGTACGGCACCCTTGCGGCACCCCGTCAGGATCAGCCAATTGCCGGTGCGAGCCCGGTCGGCGAGCTCGTCGAGGTCGTAGGCCGGCCGGCCCTTCTCGTCTCCGCGCAGCTGCGCCTCGGTGATCGCGCCGGCCAGCTGCCGGTAGCCCTCGACGCCTCGGGCGAGCACCAGGAGGTGGCTGCCCTCGGGGTCGGCGATCCCGTTCTGCGGCTTGGTCAGATCCAGGGACAGCTCGGCGCCGTAGACGGTCAGCAGCCGTGCCGGTCCCGTCAGCTTCCGTGCCGCCTCCGCTAGGGCAGGTGCCCCGTAGAACCCGTCGTGGTCGGTGATCGCGATCCCGTGCAGTCCCTGCCGGATCGCCTCGCTGACCAGCGCCGACGGGGAGCTCGCTCCGTCGAGGAAGGAGAAGTCGGAGTGGGCATGGAGCTCGGCGTACGGCACCACCGGGCCCTCCGGGCCGTGCACCTCCTCATCGGTCAGCCGCTTCTTGCGCCGGGAGATCGGCGCGTCGCCGTAGGGATCTTTCGGCGGACGGCCGGACAGCCGCCGCTCCAGCTCCTTCCACGGGATCTCGGGGTTGTTCCAGCCCATCAGCCGAGCCCATCAGTCGTAGCTGGCTTCGGTGAGCCAGTGGTCGGTGTCGAAAGTGGCCAGCCAGGCGCGGCCGTCGACCCCGACGAGCTGGAAGCGGGCGACCCGCCGCCCGCCGCCGGGCTCCCACCACGCCTCGGTGACCGGCCACGGACCGGCCCAGGAGGCGACCCGCTGCCAGGGCTGGCCGGCCGAGGGCCGGTAGCGGGCGGGGTCGGCGGAGACACCGCCGCGCGGGAGCACCAGCACCTGCCGCCCGGCCTGGTCGCAGACCTCCGCCGGCCACGGCTCGGCCAGGACCCGGGCAGGCGCCGGCGGCGGAATGCTCCCCGGCCACGGCAGCGCGCGGTCGCGGAGGGTGCTGGGGCGGTCGCCCCAGGGGACGTACGCCTGGCGGTCGCGTGGGGTCCGGCCGCCCTGGAGCACCGGGGCGACGACGGCCTCGTGGCCGAGCAGGCCCTGCACCCGGGCGATGCCGCGATCGACGCGCTCATTCGTGCCGCCCCAGAGACCGTCGGCGTGGACCGCCTCGGAGACGGCGACCTCGGGAACGAAGCGGACCTCGGTCACCGCCCCGCCCGCAACGACCCCGGCCAGCTGCCAGTGCAGCCGGTCGATGAGATCGACGGAGGAGAACCACCGCGGATGCGCCCAGGTGCGTACCGAGTCCGTGACGTCCTCCATGGCGACCTCGATCCGCACCTCGGTGCAGACCTCCTGGCGCGTCGCGAGGCCTTTGACGAACCCCTCCGCCGCCTGCCGGGCCGAGAAGCAGACCGCCTCGGCGGAGTCGAGCGGCGGCTCGAAGGCCACCTCGGTGGTGAGCTCGGGCGGTGGCGTACGCCCCGTCACCGGCCGCGCTCCCTCGCCGTGGATCACCTGGCGGACCCAGGCGGCCTGCGCGCCGAAGCGTGCCTTGACGTCGGCGCCGGGCAGGTCGGCGAGGCCGCCGAGCGTGGTCAGACCGAGCCGCTGCAGCAGGCTGACCGCGTTCGCGTCCTCGAGGACATGGACCGGCAGGGCGCGCAGGAACGCGGTGGAGCCTCCATCTGATGGGACGGCGTACGTCTCCTGCAGCCCGGCGCTCCGCGCGGCCTGCTCGGCGGTGAAGAGCTCATCGGCGATGCCGATCCGTACGTCCCAGATCCCGAGCCCGACCACGCACTCGGCGATCGCCGCACCGGCCTCGGCCTCGCCGCCGTAGAAGCGTGCCGGTGAGCGCAGCGCGACCAGCCCGGGACGCAGCGGCATGACGCCGGGGCGCAGCTCCTCCAGGCGCACCAGCACCTCCTCGAACACCCGCGCGTCACGGGCCTCGTCGGCGGCGAGCACCTGAATCTCCGGGCAGCGCGACTGCGCGTCCCGGCGCCGCATCCCGCGCTTGATCCCGAACTCCCGCGCCGCCTGGTTGTAGGCCTGGACCCGGTTCTGCGCGAAGACCGCGGCGGGCAGGTGCCTCGGCAAGCCGGCCTCGCCCAGCGCCGCGGCGACCGGCCAGTCGGCGCACCAGACCACCAGCGTACGACTCATGCCGACTCCTGTTTCCGCAGGTCAGCGAGGTCAGCGACGGGTTCGAGGACGCGCCGCAGACCGCCGTCCTCGGCCGGGAACCAGAGCGCCGTACGCCGCGGCGGAGCCGTCCCGCGCACCGCCTCGACCACCATCCTTCTCGCCCGGAGATGGCCGTCGCCGTTGCCCAGTCCAACCCAGCGCGGCTCGGTCGCCCGCAGACGTACGTCTGCTCTCGGCCACTCCCCCAGCGCGACCAGCGCGGCGCCGCGGGTGCGCAGCCGGGCACCGATCTTCTCGGCGACACCCGGGGTCACCCGACCGGTCGGCCGGACCAACACCAGCGTGGTCACATCGACCAGCGCCGCGGTCGCCTCCAGCCAGGAGTCCTTGGGCCGTGGCACCAGGATGGTCCGTTCCAGGTCGACCCCGGCCTCGGCCGCCGCCTCGACGCCGAAGTCCTCCACCCCGACGACGGCGGTCCACTCCCCCGCCGCCGACGGCCCCGCGAGCAGCAGCATGGCCAGCGACAGCGAGTCGGCCGCGTACGTCCCTCCGGCCCGGAGCTGCACCACCCCACCGAGCGCCTCGTGCGTCGCCAGCTCCGCGCCGATGCCCGGCTTCTGCTCCAGCCGTCGCACCTTCGACCGAAGCTGCTCGATCTGAGCCAGCTTCTGGTGTCGCTCAATCCCCGCTACCACTCCCACTCAATGAGTATCGAACATTTGTTCGAACACATCAAGGTCGAGTCCTCACTTCTGGCGTGCCGAATCCTCACTTACGGCGGGCGAGTCCGTAGTTGTGACGAACGAGACTGTCGACTCGTCACCCACAACTACAGATTCGGCCGCCAGAACTACAGATTCGGCCCGAAGGACCCTCAGCCGCGAAGCGCGGAGGCGAGGTAGGTGAGGCGGGGGTAGTCGGAGGTGGGGAGGGCGGTGACGGTGGTCGTCTTGGCCACCGCGATCTTCCAGTAGGTCGCGCCGGCGACGACCAGGAAGTCGGCCTTCGACGATCCATCGCCGGACAGGGGCGTCGTGATCAGCTCGGGCACGCCGAAGGCCCGGAGGGCGGCGATGACCGGGGAGCTCTCCTCGAGGGCGGCGCGGGCGGCGGCGACGAGGCCACCGTGGGCGTCGGGGACGGCGTTGACGCGCAGGGTCTGGATGCGTGGCTCGGCCTCCGGGGAGAGCATGACCTCGATGTCGTAGCGGCCCTTCTCGGCCGGCACCACGGCCAGCGCGACACCCATCGCGCGGGAGAAGTAGCCGTAGGGCGCGCCGCCCAGCGGCAGCCCGACCTTCGCGCGCGCCTGGGTGATCTGGACGCGCCGCCCGGCGTCGGGGGCGTCGAGCTCGACGTTGTCGGCGAACAGCGACGGCAGCGCGAACACCTCAGCACCCGCAGGATCGAAGGTACGCAGCCGCTCGACCGCGGCCTCCAGCGCCGAGTCGAGCCGCGGCCGCAGGCCCTTGACCACCGTCGAGAACCGGTGCGGGCCACCACCGGCGAGCTCGTCGGAGACCAGCGAGCGCAGCGCGGTCATCGCGGTCGGGTAGCCCCCGGCGTACGTGCTGTTGGACAGCGTGATCACGCCCAAGCCCGTCTCGGGGTGCCAGACCATCCGCGAGCCGAAGCCGGGGTAGCCGCCGGAGTGGTGGACGAGCTGCCCGAGCCGGCTGTCGTGGTCGACCATCAGGCCGAAGCCGTAGCCGGCGGCGACCGCCCCGACACCTGCCTCCGGACCGGAGAACCCCAGCGAGGCTGACACCGAGCCGAACCGGTGGAGCTGCTGCATCTCCCGCCGCGACGCCTTCGACAGCGGATGCCCGTCGGCGGCGGAGGAGAAGGCGCCCAGGAAGCCGCCGACCCAGCGGGCCAGGTCGGCGACCGAGGAGTGCAGGCCACCCATCGCGGCGAACGACCCGGACCGCACCGGCGCGGTCGGGGCCCACGTCGGCGGGCCCTCGAGCCGGTCGCCGGCCCAAGCGGGATGCAGCGGCGGTACATGACCCGGCACCCGGTTCGGCACCGCGTCGGGCGAGTACGCCGAGGACGTCATCCCCAGCGGCGCCAGCAGCTCGTGCTCGACGAAGTCGCGGTTGGCCCCCTCGGGGGACGAACCACCGACGACGTTCTCGATCGCGCGCCCGAGCAGCGCATAGCCGAGGTTGGAGTACTCGAACCCGACCCCCGGCTCCCGCCCGGTCGAGAAGCCTCCGTCGAGGAACGTCCCGAAGTCGTCATAGGACAGCGACTCCTGCCGGTCGCCCCACGGGTCGTCGGTCGGCAGCCCGGCCGACATCGAGAGCAGCAGCCGCAGCGTCACGGCCGGGGAGTCGGCGGAGTAGGGCGCCTGGTCGACGAGCTCGGGCACGTACTGCGCGATCGCCTCGTCCAGGTCGACCAGCCCGCGGTCGCGCAGCAGCAGCACCGCGGCCGCCGTGAACGACTTCGACATCGACGCGATCCGGAAGACGCTCTCGGCCGTGGGCGCCGGACCACCCTCGGTCGTCGCCCCGAACGCGCCGGAGTGGAGCAGCTCGGAGCCGCGTACGACCCCATAGGCCAGGCCCGGAGTCAGGTTCTCCTCGAAGCGCTGCTGGAAGAGCTCGTCGACGACGGAGGTGTTCAGGCTCATACAGGCGTTCCTTCGCTGGCAGATTGCTCGACGCGTTGCAGCCTAGCCACGGAAGGCACCGCAACCGTGGCAAGACAGATCACGACACAGACAACACCGCTCGCCAGGAACACCGGTCGTGTCCCGAAAGACTCCCCCAGCGGCCCGTACATCAGCTGTCCGATCGGCATCGCGATGTAGGACCCGAGCATGTCGTACGACCACGCCCGCGACTGCATCTCCTCGGGCACGTTCTCCATCATCGCGAGGTTCCAGCCGAGACTGAAGATCTCGATCCCGGCGCCGGCGACGGCCATCGCGATGACGAACGGCACGGTCTCCGGCCACAGACCGAGCGCGATGAACGGCAGCCCCATCAGCGTGACGCCGAGCATCCCGGCACGCAGCGGATACCGGAGGGTCAGCCGCATCAGCACGAACGTCATGACCAGGATCCCGATGGCCTGGGCCGAGTTGCCCAGCCCCCAGCCCTGGACCCCCAGCGAAGAGGATTTGGCGTACGCCGGCCCCAGCACCTGCATCCCGCCCGACCACATCGTGTTGATCACCATGAAGGCGAGCACGACGACCCACAGCCAGGTGGTGGAACGGACGTACGTCCATCCCTCGACCAGGTCGGCGAAGGCCGACGTCTTCGGGCCCGTCTTGTCGCGGCGCGGGATCCGGACCGGAAGCAGGAAGATCGCGGCGAGGAGCCAGGTCAGCGCATCGATCGCCAGCGCCCAGCCGGCACCGACCCCGACGACCAGGACGGCCGCGGTCGACGGCCCGAGGATCGTCAGCGCGCCTCGCGACATCGACAGCAGCAGGTTGGCCGGCTGCAGGTCCTTCTTCGCGACCAGCTGCGGCACCATGCCCTGCATCGCCGGGTACGCCATCGCCGACATGGTGCCGTTGACCGCTTCGAGGACGATCAGCATCCAGATCTCGGCGCTGCCGGTGATGATCAGCCCGGCGGCCACAGCCTGGGTGAGCGCCGAGGACAGGTTCGAGATCTGCAGGACCAGCCGCCGCGGGAACCGGTCGGCGATCACGCCTCCGACCAGCAGGAAGATGACCATCGGGATGGTGTGTGCCGCCACGACGGCACCCAGCGCCGACGCCGAGTCGGTGACCTCCAGCACCGCGAAGGCCAGCGCGATGTGCGACATCGAGGTGCCGGCCATGTTCACGAACCGCGACGCGAAGAACCACCCGAAGTCGCGGTCCTTGAGGACGAAGAGGCTCTCCTTGATGCTCACTGGCCCTCACCCATCACGAAGGCGGAAGCGGTCAGATTCACGTGGACCGTGCCCTCCGTACGCGGCGGACGAGCGTTGTCGTGAAGCAGACCGCTCGCCTCCCGGACGAGGTCGTGGACCCGCTGCCAGACATCGGGGTCGACCCACATCTCCGCGTCCGAGACGATCGCCGGTCCGTCGGCGCGCAAGCGGCGGCGGCGTACGAGCTCCTCGGCGATCGCGCGGGTGTGGACCTCGTCGTCCTCCTTGGACGGTGGCCCCTGGGCGGCGTCGCGGCGCCAGACGTACCGATACCGCTTCGCGACCCCACCGCGGATCCGCTCCTCGCTCGCGACCTCGATCAGCCCGGCGTTCTCGAGCAGCCGGAGATGGTAGGAGGCGTTGGCATGCGTGAGGTCGAGCTCGCGCGCCACCTCTGCCGCCGACAGCTCCGCACCCGTCAGCAGTGACAGCATCCGGAGCCGCAGCGGGTGCCCGGCCGCCCGCAGCCGCGAGATCTCCTCGTCCACCCGAACCTCCCAAGAGTTGTTTGGGAGTGAGTCTGGTGAGGCCGGGCAGAACCGTCAATGAGTTATTTGGGCCGCGCCTAAACCGATAATGGCTGCTGTGCGTCATCCAGGCGTGAGCCGAGAAGAATTCACCGACTTCTACGTCGGCGCCAAAGACCGCTGTCTGCGTGCGGCGATCGCGACCGGCATGGATCCCGGCCGGGCCGAGGAAGCGACCGCCGAAGCCTTCGCGCGCGCCTGGTCGCGCTGGCCGACGGTCAGACTGGCCAACTCCCCGGCGGCATGGGTCGTTCGCACCGCGGTCAACGTCGACATCTCCTGGTGGCGCAAGCGCCGTCGCGAGCTGACCGTTCCCGAGACCCCCGAAGAGCTCCCCCGCCACGGCTCCGACGGCGACACCGACCACGACCTGTTGGAGGCCGTACGCCGGCTGCCACCGCGTCAACGCGAGGTGGTCGCGCTGCGCTACTTCCTCGACCTCGATGCCGAGACGACCGCCCACGAGCTCGGCATCGCTCGCGGCACCGTCTCCGCAGCGCTTCACCACGCGCTCAAGACTCTGCGGCTGCAGCTGACCAACCCCGAAGGGATGCTGTCATGAACGACATCGAGACCTTGCTGCGCAACAGCAGTCACCAGACCCTGGACCTTCCTGCCAACGAGATCCTGCGCCGGGGTGACCGGATGCGTCGTCTCCGTCGCGGCTCGAAGGCAGTCGCCGCGGTCGCCGCCTTCTCGCTCGCCGGGGTCATGGCGTACGTCGCGATCCCCGATCGGCTGATCGACTCGAACATCGCCACCCCGGAACCGTCGACGTCGGACGCACCCCAGCAGAAGACTCCGGTCGACTGGTCGGGCAACCCGACCAACCTCACGTCCGAGGAGCTCGACACGCTGAGCAAGCGGTGCCTGGAGACGGCCTGGGCTGACGTGAAGCTCCGGTACGGCTACGGCTCCGAGGCGAACAATGTCATCGACCCCGGTGAGGTCGAAGAGATCCCGGCGGGCACCTGGCCATTCCTCGCCGAGAAGCGTGGATCGACGGCCATGGCGATCTTCGACGGCTCCGACTATAAGGTGACCTGCTCGACACCGCAGATCCCCGGGCGGGACGCCGCCAGCGGCCCCTACCTCGAGGGGGCCTTTGGCCAGCCCCAGGTCTGGGGCGCCTTCGCGGAGACCGGGCCATGGGAGGACTTCTCTCGTGGAAGCGTCGGCGACGGCACGGAGTTCCTGCTCCCCCTCCCCGAGAAGATGAACGTCACCGAGGTGGTCTTCACCTCGAGCGGCGAGGACTTCCCGGCGACCGTCGTCAACGGCGTAGCGGTCGCCTGGACCGACCACAAGGTCGACGCCCCGTCGGCAACGTTCCGCGCCTACGACGCCGACGGCAGTCTGGTCCATCCCGAGCCGGGTGACGTGGTGCGGGAACCGCCGACCACCGAGTGGACCGAGACCGCAGAAGGGATCCGGGTGACGCGATCACTCGGCAACGAGACGATCGAGTCCGCCTGGTTCTGGGTCGGCAAGCAGCGGTTCGACGCGACCATCACCGAGGGCAACATGGCGGTCGCGGTGATCCCGACCGGAACGCTCACCACGGATCAGCTGAACAGCCTTCAGATCCAGGGCGTCTCCCCCGAGGGTCTCTACCTGCGCGGATGCACCGGAAAGCCCTGCGGCCCTTAGCGCTGGGCTGCGACGTACTTCTCCGCCGCCGCCCGCGGCTTGTCCCCGAGCCCGTCGATGCCGATGAGGCTCGGGAGCAGGCTGCGATCGGTGCTGAGCGCCTTGAAGAGCGTCGAGACGGTGATGCCGTGGTCGGGGCGGTGGACGACGACGATCTCGTCACCGGCCTGCAGCTGCCCCTCCTCGAGGACGCGGAGGTAGGGCCCCGGGCGCGCCTCGGCGGCGAACTTCTTGACCCACTGGGCGTTGTCGTAGCCCGAGACGCCCATCCAGTTCTTGAAGTCGTTGCAGGGCGTACGCACGCTGCAGATCTGCAGCAGCACCGTCCCGATCCGCCACTGCTCCCCCACCAGGGCCGCGTTGATGTCGATCCCCTCGGTGGTGAGGTTCTCGGCGAACTGCCCGTCCCGAAGCGTCACGCCCAACCGGGCGCCCCACTGGTCGAGGTCCTCGCGGGCGAAGGCGTAGACCGCCTGCTCCTCGCCGCCGTGGTGGCGCCGATCGGTCTGCGTGTCGGTCACGATGCCCTCCCTGCCGACCGTCACCGGCTCGGGCGTGGCGAGCTTCTCGATCGAGGTGGCGCCCACCTCCGCCCATTCCGCGGGCTTGGACTGACCGATGTTGACGCTTCGCACGATGGGCATGGCCGCGATTCTCCCGTGGCTCACGAATACGGTCGAACGGGTTTCCGGCGAGAATTGTCGATGGCCGCCTAAAGGGATCCGAGGGCTGCTGCGTCAAGAGGCTGTGAACTTCGACGAGTTCGGTGCGTTCTACGCCACCCACAAGGACCGCTGCCTGCGAGCCACCATCGCGAGCGGGGTCGATCCGGCGCGCGCCGAGGACGCGGTGGCCGAAGCCTTCGCCCGTGCCTGGGCGCGGTGGCGCACCGTACGCAACGCCCGATCGCCTGCTGCCTGGGTCGTACGCACCGCGGTCAACGCCGACATCTCCTCGTGGCGGAAGCGACGCCGCGAGGTCGGCCCTCCTCAGGACGTACGCAGCGACCAACCCGACCTCGACGGGCGCCGCGACCTCATCGCCGCCGTGCGCCGTTTGCCCAAGCGGCAGCGCGAGGTGGTGGCGCTGCGCTACATCCTCGATCTCGACACGACGACCACGGCTGCCGCCCTCGACATCTCCGCCGGAACCGTCTCGGCCCACCTGCACCAAGCGCTTGCCAAGTTGCGAGCCGACCTCGCCACCGAAGGAGCTCGCTCATGAGCATCGACCTCGAAGACGAGCTGCGCACCAGCAGCGACCTCACCCTCGACCGCCCGCTCGCCGACATCCGGGTCCGCGGGGACCGGCTCCGCCGGCGGCGTACGTCACTGCTGACCGCCGCTGCTGCCGGTATGTGTCTCGTCGTGACCGGGATCGTCCTCGCCGGTCTCGGACGTAGCCCGCTGGCGATCGATCTCGCGCCCGCGGACCAGAGCACCTCGCCGTCCCGTCCGGAGCAGGTGCTCACCTGGAGCGGTGAACCCACGAATGTCTCCGACAAGGAGCTGGCGACGCTCGAACGCAGCTGCCTGCGCAGTGCCAATCAAGACGCCTACGACGAGGCCAACGGGTGGCGCATGATCCCAGGCGGCCGCCCCGAAAGTCCGCCGTTGCCGGACACGATCGATCCCGCACGCCTCTACCCGATCTTCGCCGAGCGGCGCACCGATGTCGGGCCCGAGCATCACAACGTCCTGCGCGCGATGTTCCTGACCGACGACTACCTGGTGCACTGCGAGGCCTTCACGACCGACTCCAGCCAGCCAAGGGCCGAGGACGCCGCGGGCTCAGCAAGCCGCATCAGACCCTTCCCCAACACGGACCACCGGGAACAGTTCACCAGCGGCTGGGACACCAACACGATCAACTTCATGCTGCCCGTGCCGGCCGAGGTCACGTCGGTGAAGTTCTTCATCGGAGACGGATACGTCGACGGCACCCTCAACGGCGGGATCGCCGTCGCCTGGTTGAGCACCGAAGGCTTACCGAACCTGGACGACGACACCACCACCGGCTTCGCGGCCTACGACACCGACGGGGAGCGGGTCGGTGGCAGCAAGCCGGTGCCGCCAAAGGCCTGGCCGGTCGACTGAGGGCCCTCAGTGGACCGCCTTCGCGACCGAGATCATCGCGGTGATCCACTCTTTATCAGGTCCAGCCTTGTCGGGCGCCTGGTTGTCCTCGACCTCGTCCTTGACGTTGACAACCAGCCGCAGCACCGCCCAGGCCCGAGCGCGGTCCTCGTCGAGCTCGGCGGCGTCGACGAGGGCGAAGAATCGATCGCGTACGCCGTCGCGGATCCGCCCCGCATACTCCTCGAAGCGGTTCCACAGCATCGGCGCGAGCTCGTAGTGCGGGTCGCCGGAGAGCGGCTTCGGGTCGATCACCAGCCACTCCTCGCGGTCGGCTCGCAGGACGTTGTCGAAGTGCAGGTCGGTGTGGATCAGCTTCCCGTCGGTGGCCTCGTCGGCGGCGAAGTCGCGGGCGATCGCGCGGGCCTGCTCGACCATCCGCGGCGGCACCGGAAGCCGCCGCTCCGACTCCCCCAGCTCGCTCGCCCAGCGTGCGGCCTGCGCCGACAACGTACGCAGCTGCGGCGGAGCCGGAACGTGCAACCGCCGGTAGAAGCCGCCCACGATCTCGCACGCCTGCACATCCCAGAGCTCCGAGAGGTCCTCGGCGTGCAGCCGTTCCAGCAGCAGCGCGAAGCGCTTCGGGTCGGCCCGGAGAAGGCGTACGGCACCCCGGCCGCCCCAGGTCTGCAGCGCCAGCGCCTCGTGCTCGGCCTCCCAGTGGGGCCAGCCGACCTTCAGCACCGCGGCCTCGCCCTCGGTGGTCCGCACGGGAACCACGACCGCGGTGCTGCCGTGCGTCGCCTCGCCGTCCGGTGTCAGCGACCACTCCTCGAGCAGATCTCGCACCAGCCCGGGGAGGCGGTCGAGCCACGCTGCCCAGTCGGGACCGTTCGCCGCGAGTGCCACGAAGGAGTCTGGCAGCGGCGTCACGCGAGCCACCTTAATCCGCTTCCCAACCCCGGAAGGATCGGGCAGGTTGTGCCCATGTCACTTCCAGAGTCGATGGGGACCAAAGGTGTTCCCTACCCGCCCGAGCGCTACGACGGCGAGGCCGGTGAGGTCTCGGCGTTCTACCGCCCCGACACCACCCCGCCCGACCTGTCCTACCCCAACGGCGTGAAGGTCGACTATCTCGCCACCGGCGCGACGACGGCAGGCGACTACGGCCTCTACCGCTGGCACTTCGGTCCCAACGAGACCGGCCCCGGGCCCCACTTCCACCGTGCCGTGGCCGAGTCGTTCTACGTGCTGACCGGGACCGTGCGGATCTACAACGGCGAGGAGTGGATCCCGGCCGGCGCCGGCGACTTCGTGCACGTGCCGGTCGGCGGCCTGCACGGGTTCCGCAACACCACCGACGAGCCCGCCTCGATGCTGCTCCACTTCACTCCGGGCGCCCCGCGGGAGGGTTACTTCGAGGGGCTGCGCGAGCTGGCCGAGGGCACCGAGCTCGGCCCGGACGAGATGGCCGAGTTCTACAAGCTCCACGACAACTACTGGGTCGACTGAGCGACCTTCAGGGCCGCGATCCCCATCCGGACGATCGGGCTGGTGGTGTCGGCTCCGATCGCGGGGTCGTCCAGCCCGATCCACGCGGCGTAGTCGGTGGTTCCGTCGACCTCCAGCGTGCCCAGCTCGCCCCCGACGATCCGTGCCTCGAAGACCACCCGGGTGGACTGATAGGGGCGGCGACCCGGGTCGAACGGCACCACGTACACGTCGGTCGTCAGCGGAGCCCCGACCTCGACGTCGTAGCCGGTCTCCTCCTTCACCTCGCGCACGACTGCGGCGGGCATCTGCTCGCCGTAGTCGACACCGCCACCCGGCAGCGTCCAGCCCGGGTCGTTGCGGTGGTTGCCGTTGAACCAGCTCAGCAGGATCCGCCCCGCGTCGTCGACGATGACGGCGTACGCCGCCACCCGAGTGTCGTAGTCGGTGAAGTGCATCCCTGCGAGACTAGCGCGGACCAGCCGGAAGTCAGTCGAAGACGAAGGCAGTCGCGTCCTTCGGGAACGAGGTCCAGGCCCGGATCCGCCGTGGATGCACCGCCGGCGCCCCTTCGATGTAGTGCTTCGCCTCGAAGACGTTCTCGCCGTACTCGGGATACTTCGCGTTGAGCAGCCCCGCGATCTCCTCAGCTGTCGCCGGGGCGAAGGTCGTTGTCCGCACCTCGCCCTCGATGACGACCAGCTTCCACGGATCCGGCAGGTTCACCGTCACCTTCGGATGCTCGGCCGCGAGCCGCCGGTGCAACGTCTCCGGGCTGCCGCCGTACACCAGCTTGTCCTCGAACCACATCCCGTCCAGCGGCGTCACGTGCGGACTCCGCCCCGGCCTCTCGAACGCGAACCAGAACTGCTTCGCCTCGACCAGCTGCTGACGTACGTCCTCCCAGGCCAGCAGCTCGCTCGGCGTGCCGTATCCCTCCGGAAACCGAATCTGTTCTGTACGCATGTGCCTCACTCAACCACCGCCCGCCCCCGGCCGACCCGACCGTTCTTGCGCATAACCGGTGCTGTGATGAACTAGCCGGCATGCATTTTCGGGCTGCACCCTTGATCGTCCTGATCGCTGCCACGTCGGCCTGCGGTGCCGGCTCGGGGCCGGTGACGACGGACGCACCGACGCCGTTCCCGGCGTCCTCGACCTCGACGCCGGAGGGGTTCACCGCCGCCGAGTGTCGGGGGGCCATCGGCGGGAAGCGGGTGATCTTGAGGCTGGACGTACCGAAGGAGTTCGAGCCGGAGTCCACCGGTCCGAGCGACCAGACCCCCGGCGGCCAGTGCACCTGGCGTACGTCCGAGGAGCGCTTCTTCAGCATCCGGGTCGGCGAGAAGGAGCCGCTCGCAGACAAGAACGACGAGCTGAAGGAGTTCGAGGACAGCGGCGGTGACGACGACGTCAAGGATGTCAGCTACGACGCCCCGACCGACACCTTCGGCGACCTGGAGGGCGAGCGGCTCAGCTGGTGGTCCTACTCCGACGGCACGCCCTTCGACTGCGTCTACGTGCAGGCCAACGGCATCCGCGTGTTCTGGCAGAACCCCGACGACATCGACCAGCGGCTCGACGACCTCGACGTCGTCCTCGACAGCATCGAGCTCATCAGCGCCTGACCGGCGCCGCCATGGCTCGGCTGCCGCTCACGACGATCAGCACCACGAGCATCACGGGCACGATCAGCGTCCACATGGTCGGGAGCAACCCCGCGACACAACCGATCGCCGTGAGTATGAACCCCGTCCGAGGCCTGCCGGGAAGCAGCAGCGTGCCGACCAAGACGAGCACGCCCCCACCGACGAGCGTGCCGAACCAGAAGGCAAGACCGCCGTCCCCGCTGCGTACGACCCGAACGGTCTCTGCCGCTCCCGCCGCGAGCAGCAGGCAGCCGAGGAACAGCCCGTACCACCACACCCAGCCGCGGGCGCCCGAGCGCTCCTCATCGGATCGCATTCGAATCCTCTCCCGTCTCGTCGCCCCCGGGAAAGGCTGTCTCTACCGTCGAGCGTAAGGCGTCGCGCCTCAGGCCGCGAGCGTGTGAGCGACGAGTACGTCGCGCAGCCTGAGTTCCGCAGGCGACAGTCCCGGTGGTGGATCCGGTGCCCAGGTGTCGGGTGGCGGGCTGATGTAGGTATGGCCCGTGGGTGTGGTGGTGATGATGCTGCCGTCGGGTCCCGGTCTGGCCCGCCACCCGAGCGCTTCCTTGGCCTGATTACATCGCTCACACAGACCCTGCAGGTTCTCGGCGCTGGTGGTGCCGCCGTCGGCGTGGCGCTCGACGTGGTCGATGTTGCGGATCGGGGCGTCACAGCCGTTGGTGCGGCAGATCCCGCCGTCACGGGTGGTGATGAACTCCGCGAGCCCGTCGGGTGCCTTGCGTGATCGGGATTCCATCGCGACCAGCCGCCCGGCGGGGTCGGTGAGCAGGCGCCGGACGAACACCTCGGCATCGTTGAGTGCTTCACGAGCCCAGGCGGCGGGGACGGGGCCGTAGCCCTCCACCATGGCCGGCTGATCGGCGTCGCCGGTGAGGGAGTCGGCCGTCATCACGATCTTGACCTCGATCCGCGGCTTCGCATCGGTGGTGCTGCGGCCGGTGATCCGGTCGACGAGGGTGTCGGCCATGACCTGACCCCGGGTCCGTTCATCGCCGGCAGCGTGGGCAGCCTTGGCCGCCTGATCGAGCGCTGCGAAGACGGCGACGCCGTCCTTGACTGGCAGCAGCGCGCCGAGCCAAGTCATCGTGTCCGGGGCCGGCCGGAGAGTGACTCGACGGTCTCGCGTCGCGTTCGCAGCCCTTGCGACGACGGACTCCTGGTCCAGGGTGATGGCGAGCTTCTTGGCGGCGTTCTCGAGCTGCCGTAGCCCCATCGACACCGCACGAGCGGGCTCGCCGTTCAAGCCGGGTGCGCAGAGGTCGTAGTCGATGACCCGGCGGTCCTCCAACGACAAGCATGCGGTCTCGCGGGCGAGGATGGTGGCCTGCCATTGCGAGAACAGCCCGGCCTTCATCAGGGCGAAGGTGTGCGGCATCTCCTCGATCAGGATCTTCGCCAGGCCGAGCAGCTTGGCGCCCTTCTCGGGCGAGACCCGCCGCGCCAGCGCGACCTGGGAGGCGGCCCCTTCGCCGAGCCTGCGGGCAGGCACCCCAGCCTCGGCCTGGCGGGTACGGACGGCTTCCTCGAGACGGACCCCCGCTTCGGCTTGGACCGCCTCGGCGGTGCACTTGACCGCTTCGAGACCAGCAATCCAGTCAACCAGCTCAGCCTCGGACGCGCCCGAAGGCGGCCCAGCGAGGAGGTGGCGGTCGATGGTCTCGTACATGCGCCTTATTATATGCGATCTAGCATCCCGCCGCGACCTATTTAAGCAGGTCAAACCCAAGTTACGCGGTCAGCGAACAAGACACCTGAGCACCGCGCCACTCTCTCGCCGCCGCCCCGATACAGGCGAAATCTTTCTCGATCGGGTGCCGGGTCAAGGACCGCGAAGCGGCCGGCGAAGCCGGCGCCCGAAGGGCGTCCTTGACGCGGTGCGCGATCGAGAAACACTCAAAGCAAGGGTCGGCGGCGAACCCTGAAACGAAAACACAGCCCGTAAGCGAGCCTTCTCGCGGAAGCGAACCGTGTTGGTCTCGACACGCCTCCGCCTAGCGGCTCCGGCGGCTCGACCAGCGAGCAAGGCGGCTCGACCAGCGGCAGGTCACTTCTTCCCGGCACCCTTGTCGGTGGAGGGCTGAGTGGTGGAGAGCGCGGCGACGAAGGCCTCCTGGGGGACCTCGACGCGGCCGACCATCTTCATCCGCTTCTTGCCCTCCTTCTGCTTCTCCAGCAGCTTGCGCTTACGCGAGATGTCGCCGCCGTAGCACTTGGCGAGGACGTCCTTGCGGATGGCGCGGATGGTCTCGCGGGCGATGACGCGGGCGCCGATGGCGGCCTGGATGGGCACCTCGAACTGCTGCCGCGGGATGAGCTCCTTGAGCTTGCCGGCCATCATCACGCCGTAGCCGTAGGCGGCCTCGCGGTGGACGATCGCGGAGAACGCGTCGACGGGCTCGCCCTGGAGCAGGATGTCGACCTTGACCAGGTCGGCGGCCTGGTCGCCGCTGAACTCGTAGTTCAGCGAGGCGTACCCCTTGGTCGAGGACTTGAGCTGGTCGAAGAAGTCGAAGGCGATCTCGCCCATGGGGAGGACGTAGCGCATCTCGACGCGGTCCTCGGAGAGGTAGTCCATGCCGCCGAGGGTGCCGCGCTTCTTCTGGCACAGCTCCATGATCGTGCCGATGTAGTCGGACGGCGAGAGGATCGTGGCCTTGACGACCGGCTCGCGGACCTCGCGGATCTTGCCCTCGGGGAACTCCGACGGGTTGGTGACGATGTGCTCGGAGCCGTCCTCCATGATCACGTCGTAGACCACGTTGGGAGCCGTCGAGATGAGGTCGAGGTTGAACTCCCGCTCGAGACGGTCGCGGGTGATCTCCATGTGCAGCAGGCCGAGGAACCCGACGCGGAAGCCGAAGCCGAGCGCGCCCGACGTCTCCGGCTCGTACGTGAGGGCCGCGTCGTTGAGCTGCAGCTTGTCGAGCGCCTCGCGCAGCACCGGGTACTGGTCGCCGTCGATCGGGTAGAGCCCCGCGAAGACCATCGGGTTGGGGTGGGAGTAGCCGCCGAGCATCTCCTCGGCCGGACGGTTGTTGCCGGTGACGGTGTCACCCACGCGCGACTGGCGCACGTCCTTCACGCCGGTGATCAGGTAGCCGGTCTCGCCGACACCGATGTGATCGGCCTTGATCGGCTCCGGGCTGATCACACCGAGCTCGAGCATCTCGTGGACCGCGTTGGTCGACATCATCTTGATCTTGTCGCGGTGGGTCAGCTTGCCGTCGAAGACCCGGACGTAGGTGACCACGCCGCGGTAGGTGTCGTAGACCGAGTCGAAGATGAGTGCCCGCGCAGGAGCATCCGGGTCGCCGACGGGCGCCGGCACCTGCTTCACGATCTCGTTGAGAAGATTCTCGACGCCGAGACCGGTCTTGGCGGAGGTGAGCAGGACGTCCGAGACGTCGCAGCCGACGAGGTTGGCCAGCTCCTCGGCGTACTTCTCGACGTTGGCCGACGGCAGGTCGATCTTGTTGAGCACCGGGATGATCTGCAGGTCCGCACCCATCGCGAGGTAGAGATTCGCCAGCGTCTGCGCCTCGATGCCCTGCGCGGCGTCGACCAACAGGATCGCAGCCTCACACGCCTGGAGCGACCGGGAGACCTCGTAGGTGAAGTCGACGTGACCGGGGGTGTCGATCATGTTGAGGATGTACGTGCCCGGCTCGGCGCCCGCCTCGTTGCCCTCCGCCACCGTCCACGGCATGCGGACCGCTTGCGACTTGATCGTGATGCCACGCTCGCGCTCGATGTCCATGCGGTCGAGGTACTGCGCCTTGGCCTCACGCTCGCCGACGACACCCGTCAGCTGCAGCATCCGGTCGGCCAGCGTCGACTTGCCGTGGTCGATGTGGGCGATGATGCAGAAGTTGCGGATGATCGCCGGGTCGGTGGACCCAGGCTTCGGCGCGGAGTTCGTGGGCACGGGCTGCTTTCGCTCTGTGTCTCTTGAGGGGGACGTACGTCTTCTTTCGATTGTCCCACGCTCAGTACTGATGGAACCAAAGCGGCAGCTGCACCGACTCGCCCGGGCAGGTCACGTTGCGGTCGCGGCCGTCCTCGAGCCACTGCACCATCACCGCGGCGCCGCCCTGGAACATCCACTCGCCACCGCACCGCTCCAGGGCCGCGGCCCGCGATGCCTCGCCTGCCGGGCGCCACTCGGGCAGCTGCAGCTGCAGGTCGCCGACGATCGGCGTCCACAGGCCCTCGATCGAATAGACCCCGACCCGCTTCCCGGCGTCCTGGTAGCCGGCCAACGCTCCCTTGACCACCGCCTGGTTGGCCTCGATGTCATCGGACCACTCCCAGACCGCGACCGGCTCGACGTCCATCCAGACCGAGGGCGACTCCAGGCCGGCGCGCTCCATCGCCTCGAGATTCCACACCGCCTGCTGGTAGCCGACGTTGGTCAGCCGGCCGATCTTCGTGTCCGGGTCGCCCGGTCCCTCGCCGCCGTACTCACGGATCGTGGCGTCACGGGGGTAGGAGGTGACCGCGTAGGCGGAGGTCATCACCTTGTTCTTCTTGGCCCACTCGACCTGCGAGGCCAAGCACGGGTTGGGGGTGAACGCCGGACCGTTGGTGAGCCCGATGACCACGTACTCCGCCGAGGCGAGCGGCATCGGCAGCCCCAGCGTCCGACGCTCCTTGATGCCCATCCCCTCGGGACACTGCGGCCAGCTCAGATCACCGCCCTCGACGATCCCACGATCGTCGGCGGGCGGGACGGACGGGATCTCCAGCGACTCCGGCGCGCGTGGTGGCGCGCTCGCCGACGTCTCGGGCGCCGGACTAGTGGGCATCGACGGCGAGGTGGACTCGGCCTCAGCCGGGGGCTCGGGGGCGCAGCCGAACAGCACCGGCGCCGTCAGGAGCAGCAGCACAGCGGCGAACAGGTTCTTTCTTGCCCACATCACCGCAGATACTGCCACCCGCATCCCAGCGGGTCACACCTGCGCGAAGTCGTCCCCCATCACCGGCCGGATCTCGATCGGCTCCCCGAGGACCGCGACGATTCGCGACACGATGTCGATGGCGCGCTCCTGGCTGGCCACGTCGATGATCGCGAAGCTGGCCAGCACCTCCTTCAGCTCGGCGAACGGACCGTCGGTCGCGACCGGACCGTTCTCGCCCGGCCGCACCGTGACCGAGACCGCCGGGTGCCCCAGGCCTTCGGTGCTGACCAGCTCGCCCTTGGCCACCAGCTCCTGCTCGAACTTCTGGTACTCCGCGAACGCCGCGAGCGCCTCCTCGGAGGCCGTCTCGGATGGGTCCCAGGCGTCGGCGGGCGTGTAGCCCAGCATCAGGTATTTCATGCCTCGAAAACTAGTCCCCGAAACTAGGCTCTGTCGGCATGACCGGACCGGCGGCACTCGAGGACCTGCTGCGGACCGAGGCGCCGTACGTCCTGAGCGCCCTGGTCCGCCGCTTCGGACGGTTCGAGGCCGCCGAGGACGCGGTCCAGGAGGCGCTGCTGGACGCGAGCGTCCAGTGGGCGCGCGACGGCGTTCCGGAGAACCCGCGCTCCTGGCTGACCAGGATCGGCTACCGCCGGATGGTGGACCTGCTCCGCTCCGAGCAGGCGGCCCACCGCCGCGAGCTCCAGGTCGGGATCGCCGAGGTCGTCACGCCAACTGGCCCGGCGGCCGCGACCGACGACAGCCTGACGCTGTTGCTGCTGTGCTGCCATCCGGCGCTGTCGCGGAGCGGACAGGTGGCGCTCACGCTGCGCGCCGTGGGCGGGCTGACGACGACCGAGATCGCCCATGCGTACGGCGTCCCCGAGAACACCATGGGCACCCGGATCAGCCGGGCGAAACAGACGCTGCGCAAGGCCGGCGCCCGGTTCACGCCGCCCGGAGAGAACGAGCGCGCCGATCGGATCAGCGCCGTGCTCGAGGTGCTCTACCTCGTCTTCAACGAGGGCTACACCGCCACTGCCGGCGCCGACCTGGGCCGGGTCGACCTGGCGCACGAGTCGATCCGGCTGACGCGAATGCTCGCCCGGATCGCTCCCGGCGAGCCCGAGGTCGCCGGTCTGCTGGCGCTGATGCTGCTCACCGAGGCGCGGCGGCCGGCACGCACCGACCCCGACCTCGGCCTGGTGCCGCTGGCCGAGCAGGACCGCTCCCGGTGGGACCGGGCGCTGATCGAGGAGGGGTTGGCCGTGCTGGAGGAGGTGTGGGACGCCGGTGATCCGGGCCCGTTCCGGCTCCAGGCGGCGATCGCCGCGGTCCATGCCCACGCGGAGTCGGCCGCGGACACCGACTGGCACGAGATCCTCGGCCTCTACCTGCTGCTGGAACGTACGCTGCCGACCGCACCGGTCCGCCTGGGCCGCGTGGTCGCGGCGGCTCATGCGTTCGGCCCGGTGGTCGGCCTGCAACTGCTGGACGAGCTCGACGCCGAGCACGGCCTCGCCGGCGATCCGCTGACCGCGCAGCGGGTCCTGGCGGTGCGTGCGCACCTGCTGGACCAGCGGCGCGATCCCTCCGCAGCCGCCCAGTTCCGGGCGGCTGCGGAGCTGACCGCCAACGAGGCCGAGCGCGACTACCTGCTCCGACGCGCGGATCAGACCCGCGTCATCGTCGATTCGTAGCCGCCCTGGCCGGCGTAGTCCCACTCGCCGGTCATGACGTCGCCGGTCTCGTCGAAGGTGCCGACGAACTTCACCGGCGAGCCCTTCTCCCCGCCCCAGATGGTGAGCGTGTCGCCGTCGAGCTCGTAGACGTAGTCGAGGGTGGCGCCGGTGTTGTCGTAGTAGCGGGAGTGCACGTCGGCGCTGGGCTCCTCGCCGAAGGGGCGCAGGTTGCCGATCACCTCGATCCCGGTCGTGACCTGCCCGAACTGCTCCAGGCGTACGTCCTGAAGCAGGAAGTAGCCGCCTTCCATCCAGCGGTAGGTCACCTCGCCGTCCGCGCCGCCGGTCACCTTCCAGGTGCCGATGAGCCGGTCCAGGGCACGGACACCGGGGCTCGGTGCGGGCACTGCGGGCATGGCGTACTCGTCGTTCATGATGTCGCTCCTCGTGTGCGGCCGGCGTCTCCGGCCTTCACCCCTCTCTCGGAGCCCGCCCGGTGATCTCGACATCCGGGTGAAAGAAATTTTTCTTTCACCCGGGGACGGCACCCTTCGCGTACGTGTTCACCGACACGACCCGCGGAACTCACCGGTCGTTCCGCCGGAATCGGCAGGTTTGGTCCATGACCCCACTCAACCGCCGCTCCGTCCTCGGCCTCGGTGCCGCCGCCGGTGCCGGACTCGTCATCCCCACGACCGCAGCCACCGCCCACGCAGCACCCGCCTTCGGCCCTGCCAATTTCGTACGCGGCAACCGCCCGACCCTCACCCATGGCGTCCAGTCCGGAGACGTCGGTGCCCGGGGCGGGGTCCTGTGGAGCCGCGCGGACAAGACCTCTCGCCTGGTCGCGGAGATCTCGGCCGACGAGTCCTTCCGCCGGGCCCGCCCGGTCAGCGGGCCGGTGGTGACCGCGAGGAGCGACTTCACCGGAGAGCTGAAGGTCGACGGCCTCGAGGCCGGGCGCGACTACTTCTACCGGGTCCGTGCCGTCGACCCCGACGACCCGCGACGCGGCAGCGCCTGGGAGCTGGGCCGGCTGCGTACCGCTCCGGCACGCCGCCAGGACATCCGGTTCCTGTGGTCCGGCGACATCGCCGGACAGGGCTGGGGCGCCAACCCCGACTTCGGTGGCTTCCGGATCGCGCCCGCGATGGCGGCGCGCGAGGCCGACTTCTTCCTGAGCTCCGGCGACAACGTCTACGCCGATGGCCCGCTCACCTCGACCGTGACCCTTCCGGACGGACGGGTCTGGAACAACATCGTCACCGAGGAGAAGCACAAGGTCGCCGAGACGCTGGCCGAGTTCCGCGGGCAGTACGCCTACAACCTGCTCGCCGACAACTGGCGCGCGTTCCTCGCCCAGACGCCGATCGTGGCGCAGTGGGACGACCACGAGGTCACCAACAACTGGTACCCGGGCGAGATCCTCCCCGACGACGGCCGCTACACCGAGCGCCGTGTGGATGTCCTCGCAGCACGCGCGAAGCAGGCCTTCCACGAGTACATCCCGGTCGGCGACGCCTCCCCCGACCCGGACGGCCGGATCTACCGCAAGCTCTCCTACGGCCCGCTGATGGACCTCTTCGTCCTCGACATGCGCACCCACAAGGACGCCAACACGACCGACGCCGAGACGAGCGCCGACGGCGGCGTGCTCGGCGAGCGTCAGACCCGCTGGCTCCTGCGCGAGCTGGCCGCCTCTCGCGCCACCTGGAAGGTCATCGCCGCGGACCTGCCGATCGGCCTGGTCGTCCCCGACGGCACCCTGCAGGAGGGCATCTCCCAGGGCGACGCCGGCGCCCCGCTCGGGCGCGAGCTCGACATCGCGAAGGTGCTCACCGGGCTCAAGCGCCTCGGCATCCGCAACCACGTCTGGCTGACCGCCGACGTCCACTACACGGCCGCGCACTCCTACGACCCCGGCCGCGCCGCCTACCAGGACTTCGACCCGTTCTGGGAGTTCGTCTCCGGCCCGCTCAACGCCGGCGCCTTCGGCCCCAACAAGCTGGACCCCACCTTCGGTCCGGCCGCCGAGTTCGTGGCCGCTCCCCCGGCCGCCAACGCCTCGCCCGCCGACGGCTTCCAATTCTTCGGCGAGGTCGAGATCGACGGACGTACGCAGCAGCTCACCGTCACCCTCCGCGACGTCGACGGGGGTGCGCTTTTTACGAGGACGCTGGACCCGAGTTTCCGTTAGGGTCTCCGGGCTAGGGCGTGTCTCTACGAAGACACGCCCTAGCCGTCTCCCGTTCGGGCCCAGGAGGACCAGCAGACCATGAGCGAAATTCATGTCGTCCCCAAGGACATGAAGACATCCATCGGCATCGCCACGGACGCCGAGAGCGCCGTACGCAAAGCCGATTCCGCCGGCTATCTGAGCAAGGCGGGCGCTGCGGTCCCAGGGGCGGAGTCGGTCACCTACATGTCCGATCTCGGCACCCGTTGGACCGATGAGACCAAGGCCGCGGCCGACAGTTCCCAGAAGCTCGCCGCGGAGATGCAGAAGTCTCTCGACGAGTTCGAGGCCGCCGACAAGGCCGCCGGAGACAAGGGCGGAAAGGTCATGGGCCCGAACTGATGGCGATCACGTTCGGCCAGGTCAAGACCTGGAAAGCGGCACCGTTGGGTGACGCCGGCGACGGCCTCAAGGCCGACCTCCGCAAGCTGGAGACCAGCCGCGACGAGCTCGAGGCCAACGGCGTGGCCAAGTCGTGGACCGGTGTCGCCGCCGACGCCGCCCGCGGCCACCGCGACACCCTGGTCAAGAACCTCAGCACCCACATCACCGGCAAGCAGGGTATGCAGAAAGCCCTCTACTCCGCCGAGACCCAGGTCGAAGCCATCGAACGCCTCGTCCAAGGCATCCAGGACCGCGCCAAGACCAACGAGTTCACCGTCGCCGACGACGGCACGGTCACCAGCACCGCCACGCCACCCACCTTCAAGAGCCGCTACGAGGCCGAGGAATGGGGCAACAGCCGCAACACCATCGCCCAGGAGCTCGCCGACGACGTCTCCGACGCCCTCGCCAAGGCAGCCGGCGTCGACCAGATCCTCACCGACGGCATCCCTGCCGGCACCGACGCGGACCTCGACCAGACCCGCGATCAGCGCGGGATGGCCTCCCCCGAGACCACCGAGCGGTGGGCCCAGCTCACCGATGCCGAGCGCAAGGCGATCATCGACCAGAAGATCGAGGAGCTCGCCAAGGAGTACGGCGTCGATGTCGAGGACATCGTCTGGGACGCGCAGGGCAGCACCAACGGCTACTGGAGCGAGGACGACCACACCGTGCACCTCAATCCGGGCAACGTCGACGATCCCGACATCCTGCACACCGTGGCTCATGAGATGCGCCATGCCCGGCAGTACGAGGCGATCGAGGACAACAACGACTTCCAGTTCTGGTGGGAGGACGACCCCTTCGACATGCACGAGGAGGACGGCATCACCGAGGGGCAGGCCGAGGAGTGGGAGGAGAACTTCGACGACTACAAGAGCACCGACAACGGCGACACCTACGACGAGTACTACAACCAGCCCGTCGAGGCCGACGCCCGCAAGTCCGGTCGCGAGTATCTCGACACCCTGACGCCCGCTGAGCTCGACCGCCTCCTGAAGGAGTCGAAATGACGACGTACGCCGACCTGGTCACCGCCTACCTCGATGACCCCGGCCCCGAGACGCTGGCACCGCTGCGCCGTGCGGTCCGCAACTCCGCCAACTTCACCGTCGACCTCGACCTCAGCGCCGTCGACAAGCTGCTCGACGAGGGCGCGTACGCCCAGGCCGCGACCGCGCTGCGGGCACTCATGCCCGGGGCGATCTTCAGCCCGTCTGCCCACCTGCGCCTGGCGACCGCCCTGGAGCGCTCCGGTGAGGAGCGATCCGCCGCTCGCGAGCGCCAGGTCGCCAGCGCCGCCCTGCGGAGCATCCGGGCGACCGGTGACGGCACCCAGGAGCATCCCTGGACGGTGCTGCGGATCAACGACGAGTACGACCTGCTCCGCGCCCTCAAGAAGGTCCCCGGCCGCCAGGATCTCCTGGAGGCCGACGGGCGGCGTATCGACCGCCACACCTGCACCGACGGGACCCTCGTTCACTTCGACGCGACCGCGCTCGTCTGATGGCGATCACGTTCGGCCAGGTCAAGACCTGGAAGGCGGCACCGCTGGGTGACGCCGGCGACGGACTCAAGGCCGATCTTCGTAAGCTGGAGACCAGCCGCGACGAGCTCGAGGCCAACGGCGTGGCCAAGTCCTGGACCGGAATGGCAGCGGACGCCGCCCGAGGGCACCGCGACGGTCTGGTCAAGAACCTCAGCAGCCACATCACCGCCAAGCAGGAGATGCAGAAGGCGCTCTACACCGCCGAGCCCGAGGTCGAGGCGATCGAGCGCCTCGTCCAGGGCATCCTCGACCGGGCCAAGACGAACGAGTTCAACGTCGCTGACGACGGCACGGTGACCAGCACGGCCACCCCGCCGACCTTCAAGAGCCGCTTCGAGGCCGAGGAGTGGGGCAACAGTCGTCAGAACGTCGCCCAGGAGATCGCCGACGAGATCGAGAAGGCAATGGCGAAGGCCGTCGGCGTCGACGCGATCCTCGCCCGCGGCCTGCCGACCGGCATCGACGAGCAGGGCGACGAGTACGGCAACATCGACCCGGCCATCGCGGAGCAGTGGGAGACGCTCAGCATCGAGGAGCGCAAGGCCGTGCTGGAGGCGATGGTCAAGAAGATCGCCGCGGAGAGCGGTGTCGACATGCCCACCATCGACTGGTCCGATCTGGAGAACGACGACTGGAGCGACGGCAGCATCACCTACGGCTACTGGAACGACGAAGAGCCCACGATGGCGCTCAACCCCAACGTGCTCGACGACCCCGGCCAGCTGATCAACACCGTCGCCCACGAGGTCCGTCACGGCCGCCAGCACGAGGCCATCGACGACAAGAACGACTGGCAGTTCTGGTGGGAGGACGACCCCTTCGACGAGCACAAGGAAGACGGGATCAGCGAGGGGCAGGCCGAGGAGTGGGAGGAGAACTTCGACGACTACAAGAGCACCGACAACGGTGACTCCTTCGACGATTACTACAACCAGCCCGTCGAGGTCGACGCCCGCAACTCCGGCCGTGACTACCTGAACAACCTCACCGAGGAGGAGTTCAACCGCCTTCTCGAGGAGTCTCGATGACGACGTACGCCGACCTGGTCTCCGCCTACCTCGACGACCCCGGCCCCGAGACCCTCGGGCCGCTTCGCCGCGCGGTCCGCGGCTCGGCCAACTTCACCCCCGACCTCGACCTCGACTCGGTCGACAGGCTGCTCGCCGAGGGGTCGTACGCCTCGGCCGCCGCCGAGCTGCGGCGGGCCATGCCGGGGGCGATCTTCAGCCCGTCGGCCCACCTGCGGATGGCCACCGCGCTGGAGCAGTCCGGCGACGGGCGCGCCGCCGCCCGCGAGCGGCAGGTCGCCGGGGCCGCGCTGCGAAGCATCCGCTCCACCGGCGACGGCAGCGAGCAACATCCATGGTCGGTGCTGCGTATCAACGACGAGTACGACATGCTCCGAGCCCTCGACAAGGTCCGGGACCGCCAGGATCTCGTCGAGACCGGAGGCCGTCGTCTCGACCGCCTCACCTGCACCGACGGCACCGTCGCCTACTTCGACGTGTCCTCGTTCGCCTGACCGACCTCTCCAGAAGGACCGATGAAACCCCGAACGTACGTCCTCAGCGTCCCGCTCATCGGCGTGCTCGCCGCCGCGCTCCTGGCCGGGTGCGCCGGCGACCCCGACCAGGACGGCTGCGACATCTCCGCGCTCGGGACGTCCGGCGGCTCGATCAGCCTGGCCGCCGCGGTCATGCCGTCGCGGCTCGACGCCGGCTCGCTGGTCGCCGGCCCGGACGGGAAGTACGTCGTGGCCAGCTGCACCGACGGCACCTGCCGCTGGAACGCCGCCGGTGGTGCGTACGAGTCGATCTCCGAGACCGGCTACGGAGCCATCAGCCCGGACCTCACACTCGTCGCAAGGAAGGTCGGCTGCTCGGACATCGCGCTGGTCGAGGTGGACGGCGACGAGCAGGTCCAGCGGCTGGAGGGCCTGCCGAACCCGAAGGTCACCGACGCCAGCCCGGTCGGCGAGATCGCGTTCAGCCCCGACGGCGAGCTCGTCGCCGGCGCCGGGCTCGAGGGCGACCTGATCATCTGGTCGGTCGAGGACGGCGACGAGGTGGCGAGCACCGATCTCGGCAACGGTGTCGGATCGATCTCCTTCAGCCCCGACAGCAAGCAGGTGGCGGTTGCCTCCGGCGACAGCGTCTCGGTGCTCGAGGCCGAGTCGGGTGACGAGGTCGGCACCCTCGCGGCCGCGGGCAGCGCCGCCCCGGTCTGGAGCCCGGACGGCCGCTGGATCGCCGGCGTCACCACCGAGGGCTACCCCACGATCTGGGACGCCGAGACGCTCGAGGCCGCCGAGACGCTTCCCGGTCACCCGGTCGCCGCCGTCGCCTTCTCCCCCGACTCTCGCTCGCTGGCTGCCACGAGCGACACCGACGATGCCGGGCTGATCCTGTGGGCACCCAAGGCGTTGGGCGGTACGGGCGAGTCCCGTGACCTCGTCCGGACCCCGTTGTCTGGCTCGAAGGTGATCTTCAGCCCTGACGGCAAGACCCTCTACACCGCGTCGGCCGAGGACGGCGTCGCCGCCTGGGACGTCGCCACCGGCAAGCCCGCCGCACAGCTCGACCAGCCGCCGATGTCCTAGCTGCCCGTGCCGTGGTGCGCTGGCGCATCCGGGCCGGCGTACACAAGGATGTGGTCGTGAGCGCGATCCCGACGAACATCCCGCACGGGCAGACCGCCCGCCGCCTGGAGTGGCCCCACCTGCCGCCGTTCCTGCGGTCCTCGATCGAGAAGCGGCTCGGCGGTGGGCCCGTGGTCTCGGCGGAGTCGCACGGGGCCGGGTTCACGCCGGGATTCGCCTCGGTGCTGACCTGCCAGGACGGCTCCCAGCACTTCGTGAAGGCGGCCTCCGCCAAGGCGCAGCGCGACTCCGCGGCGCTCTACCGGGAGGAGGCGGCGAAGCTGAAGAAGCTCGCCGGCTGGGTCCCAGCCCCGAAGCTGAAGTGGTTCGACGACGGCGAGTGGGTGGTCCTGGCCTTCGAGCACATCGAGTCGCGGCTGCCGTCGCGGCCCTGGACTCCCTCGGACCTCGAGATCGTCTCGCAGGCGCTGGTCGAGACCGCCGCCGCGCTCACCCCGGCCCCGGGCATCGGCTGGCCGACCTTCGCCGAGGAGCACGCCTCGTACCCCGCCCTGTGGGACCGGGTCGCCGGCTACCCGCACGCCGAGCGGGCGGCCGAGATCGCCGCCGGGTTCGTGGAGCACACCGCCGGCGAGACGCTGGTCCATCTGGACGTACGCGACGACACCATCCTCATCCGCCCCGACGGTGGCGTCCTGCTGGTCGAGTGGACCTGGCCGGTCCTCGGCGCCGACTGGATCGATTCGCTCCTGCTGCTGGTCGGGCCGCGCGGTGACGGCCTCGACGCCGAGTCGTTCCTGGCCACCCATCCGCTGCTGTCGCAGGCCGCACCAGAGGCCATCGACTCCGTCCTGGCCCTCTTCGCCGGCTACTTCCTGGCCGCCGCCGACCAGCCGGTCAAGACGACCTCGCCCCACCTCCGCAGGATGCAGCGGTGGCAGGGCGAGGTGTGTCTGGACTGGCTGGCGGAGCGCCGATCCTGGGATCAGGAACCGGCGTAGAGGATCAGGATCCGGCGTAGAACGCGTCGATCCGCGCCTGCTCCTTCGCCTCCACGACGTTGCGCTTCACCTTCAGCGACGGGGTCAGCTCACCGCCCTCGACGGTCAGGTCGTGCTCGAGGATCTCCCACTTCTTGATGGTCTCCCAGCGGTTGAGGCCGGCGTTGAGCTCGTCGACGTAGCCGCCGATCAGCTCACGCACCTGCGGCGAGGTGACGATCTCCTCGTAGGACTTCCCCTCCAGACCGTGGGAGGCGCCCCAGGCGGTGATCGACTCGGGGTCGAGGGCGATCAGGGCGCTGACGAAGTTGCGGTTGGCACCGAAGACCAGGAACTGGCTGGTGTAGGGGCACAGCGCGGCGAACTTCGACTCGATCGCCGGCGGCGCGACGTACTTCCCGCCCGAGGTCTTGAAGAGCTCCTTGATCCGGCCGGTGATGGTGATGTAGCCCTCCTCGTCGATCGAGGCCTTGTCACCGGTGTGGTACCAGCCCTCGGCGTCGAGCGCCTTGGCGGTCTCCTCGGGCAGGTTGTGGTAGCCCGGCATCACGTGCGGGCCGCGGATGAGCAGCTCGTCGTTCTCGCCGATCTTCACCTCGCTGCCCGGGAACGCCTTGCCGACGGTGCCGAGCTTGTTCTCCGTCAGGGTGCCGACGGACGCGCCCGCGGCGTTCTCTGTCGAGCCGTAGCCCTCCATGATGAGGATTCCCGCGGCCCGGAACCACTCGGCGATGTCGCGGTTGAGCGGGGCGGAGCCGGAGATGAAGAAACGTACGCGGCCACCGAAGCGGTCACGGACCTTGCTGAGCACCAGCTTGTCGAGCACGGCGTGCTTGAGCGCCATCGAGGTCGGCACGGACTTGCCCTCGCGCAGCAGCCGGTCGCGGGCGATGCCGTTGGCGAAGGCGGAGTCGAAGAGCTTCTTCTTCACACCACCGTCGTTCTCGACCATCATCGTGATCTTGGCGTGCACCTTCTCGAAGATGCGCGGGGCGGCGCCCATGAAGGTCGGCTTCACGATCGCCAGGTTGTCGACGATCTTGTCCATCCGGCCATCGATCGCGGTCGGGAAGCCGCAGGCGATCTGGATCGAGAGCAGCACCTTGCCGAAGACGTGCGACATCGGCAGCCACAGGAACTGCAGGTCGTCGGGGCCGAGCACGTCGCCCTGGACCCGGACGGCCTCGCCCTCGTAGACCCAGGCGCGGTGGAGCAGGCGCACACCCTTCGGCCGGCCAGTGGTGCCCGAGGTGTAGACCAGGGTGGCCAGGTGGTCCGCGGTGATCTTGGCGGCGGTCTCCTCGATCAGGTCCGGGTGGTCGGCGAGGTACTTGTCGCCGATGGCCGCGAGGTCGTCCAGGCCGATGACCCGCTCGCCGTCGGTCGCGCCGTCGAAGGTGATCACCTTGACGATCTCGGGCAGGTCGGCGGCCCTGTCGGCGATCTTGGCGAGCTGACCGTCGTCCTCGGCGAAGACGAAGCGGCACTCGGCGTCACCGAGGATGTAGGCGGTGTCGTCGACGTTGGTCGTCGGATAGACCGTCGTGGTGGCGCCACCGGCGAGCATCACCGCGAGGTCGGCGATGATCCACTCGTAGCGGGTGGTCGAGGCGATGCCGACCCGCTGCTCGAGCTCGAGGCCGAGCGAGACGAGGCCCGCGGCGAGCCGGCTGGCCATGTCGCTGGCCTCCTTCCAGGTCAGCGACTTCCACTCCTCTCCGCCTGCCTCGGTCGTCGAGCCGACCACGGGGTAGCGGAACGCTTCCGCATTCGGGGTCGCCTTGACCCGGTTGAGGAAGTGAAGGGCGAAGTTCGCCGGCATCTCGTCGAGGAATGCGAGATCGATCGCGGACTGGGTCGGCATGATTCTCCTGGCCTGCAGTGTGTGCGTGGGGGTGAACGGTGGGCGGTTAGCACGAGAGGGACCGCGCGGGGGACCCTAGACGCTGGAGCCGAGCCGCAACAGGGGGTTCCGTCGGAAATCTCGTGACCGAGATCACCACAGCCTACCCCGGAGTAGCTACGTGAGGTACGGCGATTTGAGGCCAAACGACGCGAGTCTGTAATCTTGACCGCAAGCGTGTTCGCGTAGGCCTCTCCCCTCTCACTTTCCCCGAGGGGCCGGATTGAGAGCTCGCACCACCACACGTCGAAGCACTGGAGATTATTCACCCATGGCGAACATCAAGTCGCAGATCAAGCGCAACAAGCAGAACGAGAAGGCGCACGAGCGCAACAAGGCCGTCAAGAGCGAGCTCAAGACCGTCATCCGCAAGTTCCACGCCGCCGCCGAGGCCGGCGAGAAGGACGCTGCGGTCGAGACCGCCAAGGTCGCCACCAAGAAGCTCGACAAGGCCGCCTCCAAGGGCGTCATCCACAAGAACCAGGCCGCGAACCGCAAGTCGGCGATCGCCAAGAAGGCTTCCTCCCTCTGAGGTAGCCCCACCGAAGCCCCCGTCCTCCGCGACGGGGGCTTTGTTCATTTGCCGAGACGTCGCCCCCGTCGGCCGAGTGGGCGCTTGCGTCGGCCGAGTGGGCACCGTGATGCCGTCTCGACCGACGCACCTGACGCCTCGGCCGTCCTAGTTGACGCCTCGGCCGACCGGGGTGACGGCTCGGGAGGGTCAGCGCTGGCGGAGGGCGGCGATGGTGAGGACGAGGCGCTCGAGCGTGTACGCCGGGTCGCTGGCGGCGCCCTTGAGGTCGGCGTCGGCTCGGGCGACCGAGCGGAGGGCCTCGCCGATGCCTTCGCGGGACCAGCCGCGGGCGAGGCCGGCGATGGACTTCTGCTTCCAGGGCGGGGTGCCGCTGTCGCGGATGCCGGCGACGTGGTTGGCGACGGTGCGCAGCTGGCCGGCCACGGCGGAGAGGACATAGACCGGGGAGGAGCCGGTGTCGAGCGCCCAGCGGATCTCTTCGAGGGCCTTGACCCGGTCGCCGGAGATGATCGCGTCGGCGATGACGTAGTTCTTGACCTCGGCCCGGCCGCCGAAGTACTGCTTCACGTGATCCAGGCCGAGTCGCTTCGCCTCGTTGTCTCCGGCGAGCTGGCTGGCCGCGGCCGCCAGGGAGCGGAGGTCCTGGCCGACGGCCTGGATCAGGAAGTCGGCGCCCTCCTCGTCGATGCTTGCTCCGTGCAGCCGCAGCTCGGCCTTCACAAAGCTGCCGAACTCACGCGCCTTCAGCTCGACGGACTTGTGCTCGGTCACCTTCGGGAGCTTGCGGAGCTTGGCGAGCGTGCCGCTTCCCTTCTGCCCACCGCCGTGGACGAGGACGAGCGCGACCTCCTCCGACGGCATGCCGGCGTACTCCACCAGGCCCGCGACCGACTCGTCCGGCAGGTTCTCCAGGTTGCGCACCACGACGCAGCGGATGCTCGAGAAGAGCGACGGTGCGCTCAGCTCGCCGAGCGTGGCCAGCGTCAGGTCAGCGGCGGTCGCCTCGGAGACCTCAGCCTCGGCGTCGTAGGCCTTCACCGCGGCCTTTGCCGCCCTGACCGTACGCTCCCCCAGGAACTCCTCCTTGCCGGTCACCAGCGTCACCCGGCCCAGGACGTCGGAGGCCGAGAGGTTGCCGGTGGGGCTCGGTGCGGAGGCGGTGCGTGCCATGCTCAAACCCTCCCACACGGCACCGACACTTATCGCGTCACCACGGCGGCCTCGCCTCCCGACTCGACGACCGCGACCGAGCCGTCGCGGTCGGTGCGGTAGACCTTGGTGCCGCTCTCCTCGAGCCCCTGGACCGTGGCGGTGGCTGGGTGGCCGTAGTCGTTGCCGGCACCGACGGAGGTGAGCGCGACCTGCGCCCGCAGCGTACGCAGCCAGTCGAGGTCCTGATAGCGCGAGCCATGGTGGGGCACCTTGAGCACGTCGATGTCGAGCTCGGCCAGGTCGTCGGCGAGCTGGTCCTGTCCCTCCGGCTCGATGTCGCCGGTCAGCAGCAGACGCAGGCCGCGGGACTCGACGAGAAGAACCACGCTCGCGTCATTGGCGGTGGAGCCGTCCCCGGGGCCGCGGGTGTCGGACTCGCCCGTCGGCCAGAGCACCTGGAGCCGCACCTCACCGATCGTGGTCGTGGCTGCGTAGGGAGCCGGAACCGGCACCACCCCGGCGGCACCGGCCGTCTCCCCGAGGACCCGTACGCCCTCGGGCGGGTCCTGGAGCCGCGAGGTCCACAGCTCACCGACCCGCCGCCCAGTGAAGACACCTTCGACACCGTTGACGTGGTCGGCGTGGAAGTGGGTGATCACGGCGAGCGGAACGTCCTCGATCTCGAGGCGGTCGAGACAGTCGTCGACGAGGTCCGGATCGGGGCCGGCGTCCACGACGACGGCACTCCCCGACCCGGTGCGCACCACCAGGGCGTCTCCCTGTCCGACGTCGCACATCACGAGCACCCATCCCGGTGGTGGCCAGCCCGGGCTCGGCAGCCGCACCAGCGCGACCGCGAGCAGCACCAGGCATCCGGCCACTCCGGTGACCGGATGCCGCAAGACCCGCGGCGCCAGGAAGGCGATCGCGGCACAGACGACCACGAGCGCCGCCAGGGCCAGCGGCCCGGTCGCCCAGCCGACCTCCGCGGTCGGCAACCCGGCGCCGAATCGGGCCACCGCGATGATCCAGGCGACGCACCAGGTGGCGATCGTGCCCGCGACCATGCCGAGCGGATCCCACACCAGCCCGAGCAGACCTCCCAGGAGACCGAGCACCGTCGCGGGTGCGACGGCGGGCTCGACGAGCAGGTTGGCGAGCACCGCGACGAGACTGACCTGGCCGGAGATGGCGGCGACCACCGGGGTGCAGGCCAGCTGCGCCGCTGCCGGGACCGCGATCGCCTCCGCGCACCACTGCGGCATCCAACGTCTCAGAGCGTCGCGCCACGGTGGCCCGAAGAGCAGGATGCCGGCCGTGGCCAGGACCGAGAGGGTGAACCCGATCGAGGTCGCCAGCCCGGGGTCGATCAGCAGCAGCCCGATCACCGCCGCGCCGAGCCCACGCAACGCTCGCTGGCGTCCGTTGTGCGTCATCGCCAGCAGTCCGACCGCACCCATCGCGGCGGCCCGCACCACGCTCGGCTCGGTGCGGGCCAGCACGATGAACCCGAGGATGCCGAGCACCCCGACGGCGTACAGCCCTCTCCCCCGCACCCCTGCCCAGCGGGCCACGATCAGCAGGAAGCCGACCACCAGGGTCAGGTTGGTGCCGGAGACCGCGAGCAGGTGGGTGAGCCCGGTCGTACGGAAGTCGTCGGCGAGGTCGTCGGAGAGGCCGGTGTCGTCACCGTCGACCAGCGCCGGGACCAATGCCGCCTGGTCCGGTGGCCGGTGTGCCACGGCGTCCCGGATCGAGGCACGCAGCGTCTCCGAGGATCGCCACCAGATCCCTGGACCGGCGACGACTCGCGGAGGGCCGGCGATCAGCAGCGCGGACTCCTCGTGGGAGTCACTCTTCCCCAGCCGTCCGGTCGTCGACACCGTCGCTCCCAGCGGGATGTCCGCCCACGCGTCGTCGCCGAGCACGACCACCGGCGTACGCAGCCTGTAAACCACCCCACGGCCCCTGATCTCCCGCACGCTGGCGCGCCGGAGCTGGTACGTCCCATGCTGACCCGTCACCTCCTTCGGGTCGGTGGTCACGGTGGCGATCACCCGCACCTGCGCCTTGCGCATGGCCAGGTCCGCGACCGGGTTGTCGCTGACCCGGGCGGCGTGCAGGCCCGCGACGACGGCGGTCCCGGCGACCATCAGCACCAACGCCAGCGCCGTCGGGCGGCGCTTCCGAACGGCCCATCCACCGCCGATGCCGAGGACCGCGGCGAGGAGCACCATCAGAACCACCGCGGAGCGTCCGCCGGCCACCACCACCGGCCCGGCCAACGCCCCCGCCCACGCACCGGCCCCGAGAAGCGGCAGTCGCAGGTCGTTCACAACGTGACCAGCGGTGCCAGCGAGTCGTAGGTCTTCGGTCCGATCCCGTCGACCTCGAGCAGCTCGTCGACGGAGGTGAACGCGCCGTTGGTGGTGCGCCAGTCGATGATCGCCTGCGCCGTCACCGGGCCCACCCCGGGCAACGTCTCCAGCTCTTCCAACGAGGCGGTGTTGAGGCTCACTCCCGCCCCCGGCGCCCCAGCCGCCGGACCACCGGAGCCGGCGGCCGCAGCACCCACTCCCCCGTTGGGCGCACCGACCACGATCTGCTGACCGTCGCTGAGCAGAGCAGCGAGGTTGAGCCCGGCGAGCTGCTTGTGAGGGGCCCCACCGGCGGCCTCGACGGCATCCACCACCCGCGAGCCGACCGGCAGCACGACGATGCCGGGCTTGGGCACCTTGCCCTCCACGTCGACCGTCACCGTCCCGGCCGACGCCCCGCCCGACGGCACCGCGGCCGCGCTCCCGGGCGCCACCGAGGCGGTCGGCAGCGCGACCAGCGGGGAGGCCGAGGGCGAGGCCCGGGCGGCCGGCACCACCTCCGGGTCGGCGCGGATCATCCACCAGCAGGCCACCGCCAACCCGGCGACCAGCACCAGCGAGACGACGACCAGATGCCAAGGACCGAGGGTCACCCGCCCGCGCAGCGGCTCGGGCAGCACCGCATCAGGCGAGATCACGACCTGACGCCGAGACGCGTGGCGTCCCGGGACCGGCACCAACGGATCCAGCTCCGCGGTGTCGGTCGCGCGCGGCCCGTCCCACCACGGCGGCTGCCAGCCCTCCTCCTCGCCCTCGTCCTCCTCCCCCGGCGGGTCGAGCTCGGCGCGCAGCTGCTCCAGCCGCCGGGCGACGGCATCGGCGTGATCAGAGGTCGGTCGGGTCCGCATGACGCCGAAGGTATGCGCCCGCGCCGACGCTTCCGAGCGCGTTCTCAGCGCCTGTGGACAACCCGATCCTCAACCGTCCCTGTGGACGGTAACCGGCCCGGAATCAGGCACAGATCAGGCCCAGAATCAGAGCTTGGGCCCCACGACGACCGCCACACACCCGGGCCCGACATGCGCACCGAGCACCGCGCCCAGCACCCCGACGCGTACGTCGCCGTTGATCTTGCCGTCCAGCTCGGCGCAGAGCCCCTCGGTCATCGCGGCCGCCCGGTCCGGGCTGCCCAGGTGAGCGACGACGATCTCGACAGCGTCCGCGTCCTCGCTCGCCTCGACCCCGAGCGCCTGCAGCCGCGCGATCGCCCGCTCAGCCGTACGCACCCGCTCGTGCGGAACGACCCGCCCGTCCTCGATCGTGAGCAGCGGCTTGACCGCCAGCGCCGTCCCGAGCAGGGCGGCAGCGGCTCCGATCCGCCCGCCGCGGCGCAGGTATTCGAGCGTGTCGACGTAGAAGTAGGAACGAGTGGCGGCGACCCGCGCCAGCGCGGCCTCGCGCGCCTCTGCAGCGCTTCCGCCGCGCCCGGCCACCTCCGCGGCAGCCAGAACCGCGAACCCGACCCCGGGTCCGACCTGCCGTGTGTCCACGGTGATCACCGGCACCGGAGCCTCCCGCGCCGCGAGCATCGAGGACTCGCACGTCGCGCTCAGCTCCGCGGAGAGGTGGATGGAGACGATCTCCTCGAAGCCCTGCGCCGCGAGCTTTTCGTAGACCTCCGCCAGAAGTGCCGGCGAGGGCCGGGAGGTCGTCACCGTCTTGTGCGCCGCCAACGCCGCCAGCAGCGCTTCGGGCGACGTCTCCTCCACCCCGTCGTCGTACGACGTCCCATCCACGATCACCTGCAACGGCACCGAGGTGATCAGCTCCGTGGCATCCCCGAGATCGGATGGAAGCATCGCGGTCGAGTCGGTCACGATCGCTACCCGGGCCATGTCAGAAGCCTACAGATCGACCCATCGCCCCGACAGCGCGAGCCGATCCGTTCAGACGACGATGTTGACGAGCTTCGGCGCGCGGACGATGACCTTGCGTACGGTCTGACCCTCGATCGCGGCCGCGATCGTCGGGTCGGCCAGCGCCGCTGCCTCCAGGTCGGCCTCGGAGATCGAGGGCGAGACCTCCAGGCGCGCACGCACCTTGCCCTTGATCTGGACCACTGCCGTCACCGAGTCCTCCACGAGCAGGTGGGGCTCGGCCGCCGGCCACGCAACCCGCGCAACCGTCGGCTCGTGCCCCAGACGCTCCCACATCTCCTCGGCGGTGTAGGGCGCGACCAGCGAGAGCAGGATCGCGACCGTCTCCGCGGCCTCACGTACGGCGGGGTCGGCAGGTCCGACACCGGAGTCGATCGCCTTCCGCGTCGCGTTGACCAGCTCCATCACGCGAGCCACGACCACGTTGAACCGGTAGGACTCGATCAGCTGCTCGGCCTCGGCGATGGTCTTGTGAGTCGTACGCCGCAGCGCGACGTCTCCACCGGAGACGTCGGCACCCGGGGACGACGTCACGTCTCCGGCCAGGCGCCAGGCCCGCTGCAGGAACTTCACCGAACCCGCCGGCGAGACGTCGGCCCAGTCGATGTTGTCCTCCGGCGGGGAGGCGAAGACCAGAGTCAGCCGGGTCGCGTCGACACCGAACTCCTCCAGCACGTCCGACAGGTTCACACCGTTGCCCAGCGACTTCGACATCTTCTTGCCGCCGTTGATGACCTTGCCCTGCGACAGGTACGCCGAGAACGGCTCGTCCCAGTCGATCAGGCCGATGTCGCGCAGCGCCTTGGTGAAGAACCGCGCGTACATCAGGTGCAGCACAGCGTGCTCGTCGCCGCCCAGGTAGAAGTCGACCGGGCCCCACTCCGAGGCCAGCTTCGAGTCGAACGCCTGGGTCTCGTCGTTGGGCGTCAGGTAGCGCAGGAAGTACCACGACGAGTCCACGAAGGTGTCCATCGTGTCCGAGTCACGCGTGGCCGGACCGCCACACTTCGGGCACGACACGTTGACCCACTCGGAGGCCGCCGCCAGCGGCGAGACACCCTTCGGCTTCAGGTCAGCTCCGGCCAGATCGGGCAGCTGCACCGGCAGCTGGTCGTCCGGCACCGCCACCTCACCATCGACCGGGCAGTGGACGATCGGGATCGGCGCGCCCCAGTAGCGCTGCCGCGACAGCAGCCAGTCACGCAGCCGGTAGTTGATCGTGCCCTTGCCGTGGCCCTCGGCCTCCAGCTTCTCGATGATCTTGTGGATGCCGCTCGCCTTGTCGGCGACGCCCTCCAGCTCCGGCGAGTTCACGTACGCGCCGTCACCCGCGGTCGCGACGTACGTCTCCTCGGGGTTCTCCGCGCCCGGCACGTCCACCACGCGGCGCACCGGCAGCGAGAACGCCTTGGCGAAGTCCAGGTCGCGCTGGTCGTGGGCCGGGACGGCCATCACGGCGCCGGTGCCGTAGTCGGCCAGCACGTAGTCGGCCGCCCACACCGGGATCTGCTCGCCGTTGACGGGGTTGGTCGCGGTGACGCCCAGGTCGACACCGGTCTTGGGACGGTCGGTCGCCAGCCGGTCGATGTCGGAGGCCTTGCGTACGTCCTCCAGGTAGCCCTCCAGCGCAGCGGCCCGGTCCGGCGCCACGATCTCGGCAGCCAGTTCCGCGTCGGCGGCGACGACCATGAAGGTCGCCCCGTACAGCGTGTCCGGACGGGTTGTGAAGACCGTGACCTTCTTGGTCTCACCGGAGGTCAGCGAGATCTCGAAGTCGACGTGCGCGCCCTCGGACCGGCCGATCCAGTTGCGCTGCATGTTGACGACCTTGCCGATCCAGGTGTCCTGCAGCTGGTCCAGGCCGTTGTAGAGCTCCTCGGCATAAGCCGTGGTCTTGAAGTACCACTGCGTCAGGTCACGCTTGGTGACCACCGCGCCGCAGCGCTCGCACTCGCCGTTGACGACCTGCTCGTTGGCCAGCACGGTCTGGTCGTTGGGGCACCAGTTGACCGGCGACTTCTTGCGGTAGGCCAGGCCGGCCTCGTACAGCTTCAGGAAGATCCACTGCGTCCACTTGTAGTACTCCGGGTCGGAGGTGTGCAGACGGCGCGACCAGTCGAAGGAGATGCCGTAGCGCTTGAACGACTCCGCCTGGGTCTCGATGTTGGCGTAGGTCCAGCCGGCGGGATTCTCGTTGCGCTTGATCGCGGCGTTCTCGGCAGGCAGGCCGAAGGAGTCCCAGCCGATCGGGTTCAGGACGTCGAAGCCCTTCAGCCACCAGTAGCGGGCCAGCACGTCGTGCAGCGCGGTCACCTCGGCGTGGCCCATGTGCAGGTCACCGGACGGGTAGGGGAACATCGTGAGCGCGTAGCGCTTCTCGGCCCCCTCGCGCTGGCCCGCCTTGAACGGCTCCAGCTTCTCCCAGATGGGGCGCCACTTGTCCTGCAGCTCGTTGACGTCGTACGTCGCGTGCTCGGCCTGCTCCTGCGTCATTGGTCTTTCGTCCTTGTCGAGTGTCGTGCGTCGAGACTGCTTCTGAAAGAAGCCCTACAAATGAGAAGGGCCCCTCACATGGAGGGGTAGCCGCGTGACCGGGGTGTGTCCCTCAGGGCCAGCGCGGCTGCCTAAGAAGCAGGACAGACATCTGCATATGTCCAGGGTAGCCGACCACCGCGGCCACCGTCATTCGCGACCCCGTACGCGGGCATGGTCCGTCTAGGTCAGAGGACCTGGAAAGTACGGTCCAAATCCTCTGGTCTAGTACTTTCCATAGTCCATGTGTTCCGCCCTGCAGATCGACCGACAGAAAATAGGCTCGGAGGGGCGTTCACCTATTGCGAGGGCACATCTGAGCGTGCCAGACTGGCGGCGCTCCGCTGCTCGTGATGTCGGTCGTGAATGAGGACCCCCCCATCTCATCCAAGGAACGCTCCGAGCAGCGGAGTCCAAACTTCGGAGCCCCTACGGCCTGGTCGTAGGGGCTCTCGCATTCCCGGCGGCGCCCCGAACATCCCCCGGGTTGTCGTCCATTTGGGTCATGCGACATACCCACCCCGGTAGCTAGCGTCGTCCTCGTGCAGAGCGCCCCCGAGCAGCAGCACCAAGCCGCCCTCGTCGGCCGAGACCCGGAGCAGGTACGCCTGGCCGCACTGCTGAGCCGTACGCGGAACGGCAAGGGCGGGTCGATCGCCGTCCTCGGCGAACCGGGCATGGGCAAGTCCGCGCTGCTCGCCGCAGCCACCACTGGCACGAGCCTTCGGGTGGTCCGGCTCGACGGCTACGAGTCCGAGTCCGACATGGCGTTCGCCGCGGTCCAGCGGCTGGTGACGTCGCTGCACCCCGAGTGCGAGACGCTCCCGGAGCAGCAGCGCCGCGCCCTGCTCGTCGCCTCGGGCGAGGCGGAGGGACCGCCGCCCGACCGCTACCTGGTCGGCCTCGGGGTCCTCGGGCTGCTGGCCGCCGCGAGCAACGGGCACGGCATCGTCTGCACGATCGACGACGCCCACCTACTCGATCCGGAGAGCCTGGACGCGCTGGCGTTCGTGGCCCGCAGGATCGCGGTCGAGCGCGTCGCGGTCGTGTTCGCCGGCCGCGACGAGGCCGGCCTGGCCGATCACCTCGGTGGCGTACCCCAGCTCGCGCTGACCGGCCTGGACACCGACGCCTCCGTGCGGCTGCTGAATCGCGCGGCGGCGGAACCGCTCCCGCCGTCGGTGGCCCTGGCGATCGCCCAGGCCACCGGCGGCAACCCGCTCGCCCTGATCGACCTAGCGGGCGAGTCGCTGGTCCACGAGCTGCCGGACCTGGGCATGGCCGGCGAGCCCGTCCCCGTCGGCCGCCACCTCGAGGCCCACTACGTACGCCGCGTACGCCAGGCCGACCAGGCGGTCCAGACCTGGGCGCTGCTGGCCGCGGCGGACTCGACCGGCAACATCGACCTGCTCGCCGCTGCGGGCGCAGAGCTCGGCCTCACCCTCGACGACGCCGACCGCGCCGAGGTCGCCGGGCTCGTCCAGCTCAGCCCGACCGTACGGTTCCGCCATCCCCTGGTGCGCTCGGCGGTCTACAACGCGGCCTCGGGCGTCGACCGACGCCGGGTCCACCGTGCCCTCGCGCACGCCGCCGACCGGGCGGACCTGACCGAGGCGGAAGCGTGGCACGCGGCGCGGGGCGTCGTCGGGACCGACGAGGAGGTCGCCGCACGGTTGGACCTGACCGCGGACCTGGCGGCCCGTCGCGGCGGCCTCGTCTCCTGTGCGCGTCTGCTCGCCCGTGCAGCCGAGCTGAGCCCGCCGGGCGAGGCACGAGCCGTGCGGCAGGTCGGCGCCGCGGAGGCGGCGCTGGCCGTCGGCGCCGCGCACCTCTCGCAGCGGCTCGTCGAAGACCTCGACGAGGAGTCCGCCGGCACCGTCACCCGAGGCCGCGCGCTGCTCATCCGCAGCTCGCTGACGCTGCTTCGCGCCGAACGGGACGGGGTGATGAGCGGAGCGGCCGACCACCTGCGGGCCGCCGATCTCTTCCACGGGCTCGATGACGTACGCGAGCAGGACGCCCTCCTCCGGGCCTTCGACCGATGCGCGAGCGCCGACCGGCTCATGACCGGCGTGACCCAGGCCGAGCTGGGCCGGCGGATGCTCGCCGGCGCGGACCTGGACGGCCGGTGGTCGGTCGTGCTGCGCGGGCTGGCCGCCTTGATCCTGGAGCCGTACGACACGGCGCACCCGAAGGTTCGCGCGGCGTTCGACGCGGTGCTCGCCCTGCCCGATGACGAGATCATGTACTTCGGCAGCGTGATCGGCGGCCTCGGTGCCTACCTGTGGGACGACGAGGGCCGAGCCGCCGGCCTCGACCGCGCCGCACGGGCCGCACGCGACCGAGGCGCCCTGCTCGTGCTCGACACGCTGCTGTGGATCATGGCGCTCTGCGAGGTCTACGGCGGCTCCCTGCACCGGGCCGGCCGCTACGTGGAGACGCATCGGGAGGTACGGGTCGCGATGGGCTACGGGGACGCGAACGTGCCCAACGTCGCGGTGATGGCCTGGTCCGGCGAGCCGCGCGAGCTGGTGGAGGCCGTCGCAGACGGCGCCGGCGCAGTCGGGTTCGGCGGCGTACAGTTCTCGGGGATCGAGGGTCTGGTCGCGCGTGACCTCGCGGACCGGCGCTACCAGGACGCCTACCAGCGCCACAAGCCGCTGGTCGAGGAGCCGTTCCTTCAGGTCACCCCGATCTGGTACGCCGACTTCGTCGAGTCTGCCGTACGCTCCGGCCACCCAGACGTCGCACAGCGAGTCGCTCAGGACCTGGCGAGCCGGGCGGCGGTGAACGGCATGCCGTGGTGCGAGGGGGCAGCCGAGCGTGCGCTCGCTCTGGTGAGCCCGGACGACGAGGCGGAGGCCCACTACCTCGCCTCGATCGCGGCCCTGCACAAGACGCTGGCCGAGACCGAGCTCGGCCGGTCGTACCTGCTCTACGGCGAGTGGCTCCGTCGCCTCCGGCGCCGCCGCGAGGCGGCCGAGCAGCTCCGGCTCGCGCTGCGGCACCTGCGCCACAGCGGCGCCGAGATCTTCGTCCCGCGAGCTCTCGCCGAGCTCGAGGTCCTCGGCGTCCGGACCGACGAGGTCGTGAACGCCGAGGCGGCCCCGCCGCTGGAGCTCACCACCCAGGAGCACACGATCGCGCGCCTGGCCGCGTCCGGGCGTACCAACGCCGAGATCGCCGCCAACCTGTTCATCAGCCCGAACACCGTCGACTACCACCTGCGGAAGGTCTTCCAGAAGCTCGGCATCTCCTCTCGCCGCCAGCTGACCGACCGCCTGAACGCCTAGGGCTACACCGGCAGACGGAGCGGCACGCCCGGTGCCGGCCAGCGGAAGCGGTCTGCGATCCCAGGCGGAGCATCGGCCAGGTCGGCGATGATCCGGTCCCGCCCCTGACGAAAGTGCGACCAGCCCTCGTAGTGCACCGGCACCACCGTTACCGGGTCGAGCAGCCCGCACAGCTCGACCGCTTCCCGACCGCCCATCGTGTACGCGAGCGGCCCGGTCACCGGGAACCCGACACGTCCGAGGTGCATGATCGCGGTCCCGACGTCGACCCGGGTCGCGACCTCGCCGAGACCGCCGTAGAGCACCGTGTCCCCTGAGACCCAGACGGCGCCGCGCTGTTGCCCCTCCCAGGTCAGGGAGAAGCCGATGACATCACCGACGATCGGTCTGCTGCCGCGGAAGCCATGACGCGCGGGAGTCGCGGTCACCGTGACCGTCGGACGACCCGGCGCCTGCAGCACCGTGGTCTGCCACGGCCGCAGACCCCGGACCGACCGGCCCAGGCCCGACCTGGTGAGTCTGGTCGCGCCCGAGGCGGTGGTGGCCACCACCCCGACGTCCGGAAGCAGCGCCCGGCCGGCATCGTCGAGGTTGTCGGCGTGATGGTCGTGGGTGAGCAGGACGGCGTCGATGGGGCCGATCTCGGCGGCGGGGACCGCAGGACCTGCGGTCTTCCGCGAGGACGTCCCCCAGCCGAACCGGTACGTCCGGCCGGGGGCGTCGAAGGTCGGGTCGGTCAGGATCCGCCACCCGGCCACCTCGAGGAGGGTCGTCGGCCCGCCCACATGGGTGAGGGTGAGGTCCATCGCGTGCCTTCAGGACGCGGTGGGCTCGGCGGCCCCCCGCTGTACGGCGTGGGAGAGCGCCCACTCGAGCGCGTGGTCGGCGATCTCCTCCCATCCCGCGCCAGCGACCATCAGGTGCGGCCGGCTCTCGTACGTCTCGTGCTCGGTGACCGTGCCTTCGCCCTTGTAGTGCTTGACGTTCGAGGCCTGCACCGACGGCGGCATGATGTGGTCCTCGGACCCGGACAGGAACAGCAGCGGCGCGCGGTCGGCGTTCTTGAAGTCGACCCAGGCGCCCTGGTGACCGGGCTGGAAGTTCGCCAGCACGGAGTCGAACAGGACGCGACCCGAAGCCGGGATGTGGTAGCGCTCGTAGAACGCCAACGACTCCTCCTCGGTGTAGGTGTTCGTGAAGGCGTACCTCCACTGCTCGGCGTCGAACCCGACGGCGCGGTGATGGTTCGCGGGGTTCTTGAGCACCGGGAAGACCGAGCGCAGCTGGCTCCACGGCGTGGCCCGGACGCCCTCGGTCGGAGCGGAGTTGAGGACGACGCCCGCGGCTCCGTAGCCGTGGTCCATCACGACCTGCGTGAACGAACCGCCGGCCGAGTGGCCCATGATGATCGGTGCGGTGTCGAGCGTGTCGAGGAAGGCCTCCAGGTGGGAGACGATCGCCTCCAGGGTGAGATCCGCGATCGGGGTCGGGTCTTCGCGGAGGGCCTCGACCTCGACCTCGAAGCCCGGGTAGGCGGGGGTGTGCACGGTGAAGCCGTTGGCCTCGTACCGGGCCTTCCAGTTCTCCCACGACCGGGGTGTGACCCAGAAGCCGTGGATCAGGACGATGGTGTCCGGGATGCTCATGTCAGGTTCCCTCTCGGGTGCTGGGGCTGGGACGCTCCGATCGTCCATCGGGTCGCGATGCCTCCGGACCACGTGGACCACGTAGTCCCGGGACTACGCGGTCCACGTGGTCCGCGGAAGCGGGTGGACGCGCGAGGCTCGTAGGGACAGGACCCAACCGACCGTGGGAGGAAGCCGATGCCTTACATCACCGCCGACGACGGCGCCCAGATCTTCTACAAGGACTGGGGCGACACCGGAAGCCCCGTGCTGCTCAGCCACGGCTGGCCGCTCAACGCCGACGCCTGGGAGGCCACCGCCCTCTTCCTCGCGGAGCACGGCCACCGAGCCATCGCCCACGACCGCCGGGGACACGGCCGCTCCAGCCAGACCTGGTCGGGCAACGAGATGGACACCTACGCCGACGACCTCGCCGGCCTGATCGACGCGCTCGACCTGCACGACCTCACCCTCGTCGGGCACTCGACCGGAGGCGGTGAGATCGTCCGGTACGTCGGGCGGCACGGCACCGGCCGCGTCGCCGGGCTCGCCCTGGTCTCGGCGGTGCCGCCACTCATGCTGCGGACCGAGGACAACCCGGACGGGCTACCCCTCGAGGTCTTCGACGAGATCCGTGCCGGGGAGCTGGCCAACCGGGCCCAGCTCTACCGCGACCTGGCCGACGGGCCGTTCTTCGGGAACAACCGGAACGGCGACGTTCCGCAGGGCTTCCGCGACGCCTTCTGGCTCCAGGGCATGGCCTCCGGGCACCGTGGCGCCTACGAGTGCATCGCGGCCTTCTCCGCCACGGACTTCCGACCGGACCTGGCCAAGATCGACGTGCCGACGCTGGTCGTGCACGGCGACGACGACCAGATCGTGCCGATCGACGTCGGTGGCCGCCGCTCGGCCGAGCTGATCGACGGCGCGGAGCTGAAGGTCTACGAGGGTTCCAGCCATGCCCTCCCGGACACCGATCGCGACCGGCTGCACGCCGACCTGCTGGCCTTCATCGACCGCTGACCGGTCTACGGCACCCTCGCCCGCCAGGCCGGGGTCCCGTGCTTGCTCTCGACCAGCGCCGCGGCCTCGTCGATCGTGGCCTGGTCGAGGCCGACGTACGCCGCCCCGAAGCTCTGCTCGAACTCCGCCAGGAGGGCGTCGATGACCTTCTCGCGGCTCAGCCCGGTCTGGGAACGGATCGGGTCGACGCGCTTGGCGGCACTCCGGGTGCCCTTGTCGGACATCTTCTCCCGGCCGATCCGGAGCACCTCGAGCATCTTGTCGGCGTCGATGTCGTAGGCCATCGTGACGTGGTGCAGGACGCCGCCGGGGATCCGCTTCTGCGCGGCGCCGGCGATCTTGCCGACCGGCGAGGCGATGTCGTTCAGACCGGCGTAGGCGGCCTCGATGCCGACGCTCCGCAGGCCGCGCAGCACCCACTCGTCGAGGAAGGCGTACGACTCCTGGAAGGACATGCCGGCCACGAGCGTGTCGGGGACGGCGAGGCTGTAGGTGATCGTGTTGCCCGGCTCGATGAACATGGCGCCGCCACCGGAGATGCGGCGTACGACCTCGATGCCGTGACGCTCGGCGGCTGCCTCATCGACCTCGTTGGAGATCGACTGGTAGCTGCCGATCACGACCGCGCTGCTCGCCCAGTCCCAGAACCTCAGGTTGGGGGCGCGGCGACCCTCGGCGACCTGGCGGACGATGACCTCGTCGAGCGCCATCTGCATCCGCGGCGACAGCGGCCCGGTCTCGACGATCTCGAGGTCGAGGTCGTCCCAGGTCGTGGCCCGGCCCAGGGCCCGCAGCACCGTCAGGGCGACGTCGCGGGTGCCGAAGCCGACCAGCTCGGCGTCACGGGCGGCGGTGTCGAGCACCGCGGTCAGCTGGTCGAGGGAGACGTCGACCGACTGCCCCTCCAGTGCCTCGGTCAGCCAGCCCAGCGCCTCGTCGGGTTCCAGGAAGAAGTCGCCCGAGAGGACGACGTCGATGATCGTGTCAGCGGAGACTGTCGCGTCGACGACGACCAGCTTGCCGCCGCGTACCTTCCGCTCGCCATGCACTCTTTCGCTCACGATTTCTCAACACCGTGAGCGCCCCGAATCATCCCGGCTAGACGGCCGCTCCGCACGAGCCGGCGGTGTCGGCCAGGCGGGTCAGACCGACGGGTCCGACGAGCGGGCGCGGGTCCTCGGCGAGCGTCCAGGCCCCGTCGATCAGGACGTAGTCGCCCCGGACGTCACCAGCCAGAAGAGCGCGTACGCCGGCCACCAGCCGGTCCACGTCTGCGACCGAGGTGCCGATCCCGATGCTCGCGCGGACCGCACCACCGGTGAGCCCGAGGCGCTTGAGGAGCGGCTGGGCACAGAAGCGGCCGTCGCGTACGCCCAGGCCGTGCTCGGCGGAGAGGTAGGCCGCGACCCGGCCGGGCTCGATCCCGTCGACCGTGAACGTGACGACCCCGACCGGCTCCTCCGAGTCGGGCCAGAGCCGCAGGACATCCACACCGTCCAGTGCGGACAGGCCGGCCACGAGACGCCCCCTCAGTGACGCCTCGTGGCGGTCCAGCTCGGCGGGCTCGAGGCCGCCGAGAGTCGTGCAGGCGGCGGCCAGCGCGGCGGCGCCGATGACGTTGGGCGAGCCGCCCTCGTGACGTGCGGGCGCGGGCTGCCAGGTGGTTTCCCCCGCCTCAACGTCATCGACGGCCCCTCCTCCGGCGAGGTAGGGGGTGCCGACGTCGAGCCAGTCGCGGCGCCCGACCAGGGCGCCGGCGCCGTAGGGGGCGTAGAGCTTGTGGCCGGAGAGGACGACGTAGTCGGCGCCGGTCGCGGCCAGCGAGAAGTGGCGGTGGGCGAGCAGCTGGGCGCCGTCGACGAGGACCCGGGCGCCGTGGGCGTGGGCCAGGGTGACGATCTCGGCGACCGGCAGCGCCTCGCCGGTGACGTTGGAGGCGCCGGTGATCGCGACCAGGGCGAAGCTGTCCCGGGCCAGCTCGCCGGCGAGGGCGTCGATGGTGCCGGCGAGGGTGTCCCGGCCGGCGACCACGGTCACACCGGCCTCGACCCGGCGCCACGGGAGCAGGTTGGCGTGGTGCTCGATGTCGAGGACGAGCACCCGGCCCGGTACGCAGCCGGCGAGCAGGTTCACCGAGTCGGTGGTGTTGCGGGTGACGACGGTGACGTCGTCCTCGCGGGCGCCGACATAGGCGCCGATCGTCGCGCGCGACTCCTCGTAGAGGGCGGTCGAGACCTGGGACAGGTAGCCGGCGCCGCGATGCACCGAGGCGTACCAGGGCAGGACCTCGGCCACCCGGTCGGCCACGCTCTGCAGCGCCGGCGCCGAGGCGGCGACATCGAGGTTGGCGTACGTCGTGGTCGTTCCGTCCAGCAGCGGGACCTGCGTGTTCGAGCCGACGAGCGGAAGCAGGGACATGGGGGCACCCTTCGGGTCATGGCTCCCCAGGGCTGCCCCGGCGAAGCACGCGCTTGCCCGCGCCACCTCGGCGAGGGCCTGGTCGTCACCCGGAGCACCCCACCGCGTGGGAGGGTTGCCCGCCAGCAAGCCGGGGCTTCGCGCTGGCAGTCGTGACCTTCGCCGATGATGGTGCCGGAGACGGAGGGTGCCCCGCAAGGCGTACGTCTCGATCTATGGACGCTCGTCCTACATATTGGACGACGACTAAGTGGTCGAAACGGCGCGAACCGGCAGGATCAGCGCCGAAGGATGCTCGGGATCGTGGTGGACCGTCTGGTCGGCAGCCAGGAGCGTCGTGGCGGTGGCGAGCGGCTCCCCGGTCCCGGGATTACGGGCGTAGCGCGGGAAGGCACCGCTGGAGACCTGCACGCGGATCCGATGACCGCGTTTGAACAGGTACGCCGTGGGCCAGAGCCGCACGGTCGCGCAAGTGAGCTCATCGGCGCCCGTCAGACTGGTCAGTCCGTCGCAGACGTTGTGGGAGCGGCCCTCTTCATCGACATCGCAGAGCCGGACGAAGACGTCGGCGTACCCCAGGCTCGACCGGAACCAGATCTCGGCACTCACCTCGCCGACGACCTCGACGTCCTCGTCGAGCAGGGTTGTGGTGTAGGTCAGCACGTCGGATCGGGCCTCCACGGCGCCGTTGTCGACGCGGCCACCGCTGCTGATGCTGATGCCCCCGGCCGCCGGGGTCGGATCGGCCGGGTCGTAGCGATAGCGGTCGGGATCCGAGTCACCCGGGGTGCTGACCGACAGGCCGCCACCACTCTGGAGGTGGAGATGCTGGGGCTCATAGCCCTTCGGTGGCCAGGTCTCGAAGTCGCGCCAGGCGTCATCGCCCATCACGAACAGCCGCACCGGCGCCCGCTCGGCCGGCTCCTCGCCGCGCGCGTACGCCAGGCCGAAGTCGACCGCTTCGGCCGCTCCAGGAATCGTCAGGTCCACATGGGTCCAGGGCCCGACAGTGAGCCGGGCCGGCTTGCCGGCGTCTTGAAGAATCGCGAAGTCCCGCAGCTGACCCGGGAGGAAGACGTCGTACCAGCCGCCGATGGAACTGACCGGGACACGCGTGCCGGCGACCCGATGGCGGTGGTCGATGCCGTCCCAGTGCGGATCGTCGGCATCATGGGCGAGAACGTCCTGGATGTACTGCGAACGCCGGCCCGTGGCCGCGAGGTCCATCTCCTGCAGGGGCAGCACGCGCAGGGCAGCGGCAGTCTTCTTGGTCTGGGCGTTCCTGCGGAACATCGCAAAGGGGCGCTCCTGGGTGGCGACCAGCGCGCCCCACTCGAGCGGCAGCTCCAGCGAACGACCGTCGGCGCGCATGAACTCACTCGTCAGCGCCGACTCGGTGACCACCGGGATCATGGCCTTGACCTGCGGCGGCAGGCTGTCGGCAACCGCCCACTGCACATAGCCCAGGTAGCTGATGCCGACCAGCACCATGGAGTCGCCGAACCATGGCTGCTCGATCACCCAGTCCAACGTGTCCAGGCCGTCCTCGCGCTCCTGGAGCATGGGATCCATGACGCCACCGGAACCGAAGCCGCCGCGGACGCTCTGGATCAGCACCTGGTAGCCGCGCTCGGCGAGCGGGCGGGCCATGATCGCGCCGAAGAAGCCAGAACGGCCATACGGACACCGGATGAGCGCGGTCGGCAGGCCCTCCGGGCCGCCCTTCGGCACCCAGCGATCGGCCAGGAGCTCCACGCCGTCCCGCATCGGAACGCGCAGGTCGCGTTCGACGACGACCCGCCGCGTCAGCGGCTCCGGAAGCTTCATCTGGCGCTGGATGATGTGGCTGACCAGGCTCATCGGTCGGTCTCCTTCTCGGAAGCTGTGGTTCGGCGCAACGCGCCGGTGATGACGCCGAGCAGCCCGATGAGTCGGTCGGCGAGGCCCTCAGGGTCGAGCGGGTCGTCCGCGTCGGTCACCCAGGCGTTGACGACGGTGGCCCCGCCGCCGGTGACGAAGACCGCCAGGTCATCGAGCTGCTGCGGGTCGTACTCCTCGGCGAACTGCGCATCGATGGCACGTCGGTTGACCGGGATGATCAGGCCGCTGAGTGCCTTGGTCAGCGCGTAGGCGCTGGAGCTGTTGAGCATCGCCCGGTAGAAGACGCGATGCTCGGCGAAGTGCCGCGTCATGGCCAGCGCACGCTCGCGCCCTTCCGCCGACGCTTCTGCGAAACGTGGCAGCAGCTCTGTCCTGGCCAGGTCGAGCGCGGCTTCGAGCAGCAGGGCGTCGCGATCGCCGAAGTGCTGGTACACCAGCTGGCGACTCACGCCTGCCGCCGCCGCGATGTCGGAGATCGGAATCGCTGCCGTGCCCCGTTCGGTGACCAGCGCGATCGCGGCCTGGATCAGCGCTGCCCGCGAACGCCGGACGCGGCGATCCTTGGCAGGGGTGGCCGCAGCCAGCTCGAACTCCATGAGCGTGATCCTAGACACGTGTTAATTAATGCACAAGTGTCGCGAAATGCTAGAGGCGTACGCCTCGGCTCACCTCACGGACGGCCTTCCCAGGGGTTGCCGCCGCCTCCCCAGCCGTCCTCGCCGTCACCCTCGCCGTCGCAGGTGCCGAAGAACTCCGAGACCGGGTCGCACTCCTCGCCGTCGTCCTCTTCCTCCGGCGGAGCGGGCGGAGCGATCAGCTCCTCCTCGTGTCCGGTCTCGGGATCCTGGCCGTCGACGTAGACGGGCTCGGGGAAGTTCTCGACCTCCTTGCCCTCCATGGCCTTCGCCATGATGGCCGCCCAGGTCTCGGTGGGATAGTCGGCGCCGAAGTAGGACGGCATCCAGCCGCCGTCGAGCTTCCCCTCACCGTTGCCGCGCGAATAGCGGACCGAGGTGGCGATCTGCGGCGTGAACCCGACGAACCACGACGAGCAGACGTACTGCGCGTTGGTGCAGGTGCCGGTGCCGGTCTTGCCGGCCACCGGCCGGCCGATGCTCTGGGCCTTCTGGCCAGAGCCGCTCTGCACCACGCCCTGCATCGCGTACGTCACGTCGGCGGCGATGTCCTCGGAGATCGCGTGCCGGGCGTTCTTCCGGCCGTTCCAGCTGTAGAGGACGTTGCCGGCGCGGTCGCGGACCTTCTTCACCACGTGTACGTCGTGGCGGTAGCCGCCGTTGGCGATCGTGGCGTAGGCGTTGGCCATGTTGATCGGGCTGACGTTGGCGCGGCCGAGGGCGATCCGGTCGTCGGCCTTGTGATCGAAGTCGGTGGTGGTGCTGGGGATCCCCGGGAACTTCGGGTCCGCCTTCGCCGGGGCGACCCCCGCGGCGACCGCGGTGTCGTAGATCGCCTTGCGGCCCGCCTCGGGGCCACCCATCGACTCGGTCATGTCGATGTAAGCCGTGTTCACCGACTGCTCCATCGCCTTGAGCATGGTGATGTATTGGCCGTAGTCCATCCCGTCGGCGATCCCGGCCTGCTCACCCTCGTTGACGACGGGTCGGCCGGTGTAGGTCGTGAACGGCGAGTCACCCGCCCACGTCGAGTTCAGCGAGTAGCCCTTCGCGATCGCCGCGGCGGTGGCGAAGGCCTTCATCGTCGACCCGGCGTGACCACCGGTCGCGGCCCAGTTGTGCTGGCTGTCGAGATAGTCCTGGCCACCGTAGAAACCGAGCAGAGCTCCGGACTCGACGTCGACCGAGGCGGTCGCCACGTGCAGGGCGTTCTTCTGCTCGGGGTCGCCCTTGACGTACGCCTTCCGGTTCTTCGGCTTCACGGTCTTGGCCGCGGTCGCCGACGCCTTCATGACCTTGGGCGAGAGCGTCGCGGTGATCCGGAGGCCACCGCTGTCGATCTTCTCCTCGGTGAACAGCGGCTTGCCGTCGGCTCCCTTCAGGCCGAGCAGCTCGGCCTTGATCATGGTGAGCGCGTGGCCGCGCTGGCCGCCGAGCCGGCTCGGCACCGTCTTCGCGGGGAACTTCGGCAGCGCGTCCTTCACCTTGTCGGCGTCGGCCTGCTTCAGGTAGCCGAGGTCGACCATGCCGGAGAGGACGTACTGGTAGCGGCCGAGCAGCTTCTCCTCGCCACGGAAGGTGCTGCTGGCGGGGTCGAAGCCGGCCGGGTTGTTGAGGATGGCCGCGAGCGCCGCCGTCTCCTGGAGCGAGAGGTCCTTGGTGGACTTGGCGAAGTAGGCCTTCGCGGCCGCCTCGATGCCGTAGGCGCCGCGGTTGAAGTAGATCGTGTTGAGGTAGTCGGTGAGGATCTGGTCCTTGCTCTTCTGCCTGGTCAGCTTCAGGGCGATGACCGCTTCCTTCAGCTTGCGGGAGTAGGAGCGCTCGGCGCTGAGGTAGTAGTTCTTGACGTACTGCTGCGTGATCGTGGAGGCACCACCCGAGGTGCCCTCGGTGGTGTTGGAGAACGCGGCTCGCACGATGCCCTTCACGTCGACGCCGCTGTTCTCGTAGAACGTACGGTCCTCGGCGGCCACCACCGCGTGCTTGACGGTGTCCGGGATCTCGTCGGCGTCGAGCTTGATCCGGTTCTGGTCGCCGTCCTGGTAGCGGCCCAGCTCGGTCTTGCCGTTGCCGTAGTAGACGAAGGACGTCTCGACCTCGAACGCGGCGTTGGGGTCGGGCACCTTGATCCGGTTGTAGGCCACGATCGCCGTCACCGACCCGATCAGGGCGATGGCCAGGAACCCGACCAGCGCCACCTTCGCGGTGACCTTCCCCCAGCGTCGCCAGCTCGTCGAGGTCTTCGAGGACCCCGATGTAGACCCCGTGGCCGTCGAACTCCTGGCCGTCGACCTCTTGGCCGCCGCCCACTTCTCGGCCGCCCAGACCTTGGCCGGCTCGGCCCTGGCGAGCCAGTCCCGGGCGGCGGACGGCTTGGGTGCCGCCCGACGCGCGCCGGGCCTGCTGGGCATGGTCCGGGGCGGCTCGGCCGCGATCCGTGGAGCGGGCGGCGGAGGCGGCCGCCACGACGGCGGCGGACCGGTCGGACCCTTCGGAGGCTCGACGCTCCGGTGTTCCATTGCTCCACCTGACCTAGGCAACTGACTGCGGCGGCCGTTGATCCTACCCGGGTGGGTATGACAACGGAGGCCGACCCCGAACGGGGCCGGCCTCCGCGTCAAGCCGTACGCCTCGGCGTACGGCCTCAGGTCCCCATGATCAGCTGAGCTTCAGGTCGAAGCGGTCGTTCTCCATGACCTTGACCCACGCCTTGACGAAGTCGTTGACGAACTTCTCCTTGGCGTCGTCGGCACCGTAGACCTCCGCCAGGGCGCGGAGCTCGGAGTTGGCACCGAAGACCAGGTCGACGCGGGAACCGGTCCAGCCGTTGGAGCTGGTGTAGGTCGCCTCGTCGGCGGACGGGGTCCACTGCTGGTCGTAGTCGAGCAGGTTGACGAAGAAGTCGTTCGTCAGCGCGCCCGGGGTCTTGGTGAAGACACCGAGGTCGGAGCCGTCCCAGTTGTTGCCGAGCACGCGCAGGCCGCCGACCAGGACCGTGGCCTCGGGGGCCGAGAGGCCGAGGAGGCTCGCCCGGTCGATGAACAGGAACTCGGTGGGGAGGTTCAGGAACCCGGAGTCGTAGTTGCGGAAGCCGTCGGCGACCGGCTCGAGCCAGGCGAAGTTCTCGGCATCGGTCTGCTCCTGGGTCGCGTCGACGCGGCCGGCGGAGAACGGGACCGTGACGTCCTGGCCCGCAGCCTTGGCGGCCAGCTCGATGCCCACGCCACCGGCGAGGACGAGCACGTCGGCGAAGGAGACACCGGTCGCGGCCGCGATCTCCTCGTACTTCGCGATGACCGGCTTGAGCTCCTCGGGCTGGTTGACCTTCCACGAGACCTGCGGCTCGAGACGGATGCGACCGCCGTTGGCACCACCGCGGTGGTCGGACGTACGGTGCGTGGCCGCCGCCTTCCACGCGGTGGAGACCAACTGCTGCACGCTCAGACCGGACGCGGCGATCGCGGCCTTGGCGGCGGAGATCGCGGCCTCGTCGGTCGCACCGCCCTCAGCGGGGAGCGGGTCCTGCCAGAGCAGGTCCTCGGCCGGGACCTCGGAGCCGACGTAGCGGCTCTTCGGACCCATGTCGCGGTGGGTCAGCTTGAACCAGGCACGGGCGTACGCGTCGGAGAAGGCCTCCTGGTCGTCCCTGAACCGGCGGGAGATCTCGTCGAACTCCGGGTCCACGCGCAGCGCCAGGTCGGAGGTGAGCATGCGCGGCTCGCGCTTGCCCTCACCGTGCGCCTCGGGGACCATGTCGGAGCCCGCGCCGTTCTTCGGACGCCACTGCTTGGCGCCGGCCGGCGACTCGAACAGCTCCCACTCGTAGGCGTAGAGGATGTGGAAGAACTCGTTGTCCCAGCGGGTCGGGTGGTAGGTCCAGGTGACCTCGAGGCCCGAGGTGAGTGCGTCCGCGCCGACACCGGTGCCGTGGCCGTTCTTCCAGCCGATGCCCTGGTTCTCCAGCGGCGCGGCCTCCGGGTCGGGGCCGACCAGGTCGTCGGGGTGGGCACCGTGGGTCTTGCCGAAGGTGTGGCCACCGGCGATGAGGGCGACGGTCTCCTCGGAGTTCATCCCCATGCGGCGGAAGGTCTCCTTGATGTCCACCGCGGACTTCATCGGGTCGGGCTCGCCGTTGGGGCCCTCCGGGTTGACGTAGATCAGACCCATCTGGACAGCGGCCAGCGGCGCCTGCAGGTCGCGGTCGCCGGTGTAGCGCTCGTCGTCGAGCCAGACCTTCTCCGGACCCCAGTAGATGTCATCGTCGGACTCCCAGACGTCCGCGCGACCGCCCGAGAAGCCGAAGGTCTTGAAGCCGCCCTCCTCCATCGCCACGTTGCCCGCCAGGACCATCAGATCGGCCCAGGAGAGGTTCTTGCCGTACTTCTTCTTGACCGGCCACAGCAGACGGCGGGACTTGTCGAGGGAGACGTTGTCCGGCCAGGAGTTGAGCGGCGCGAAGCGCTGCTGGCCACGGCCGGCGCCACCGCGACCGTCGTGGCTGCGGTAGGTGCCGGCGGCGTGCCACGCCATCCGGACGAAGAGCCCGGCGTAGCTACCGAAGTCAGCCGGCCACCAGTCCTTGGAGTCGGTCATGACCGCGGCGATGTCCGCCTTGACGGCAGGCAGGTCCAGGGACTCGAAAGCCTTCGCGTAGTCGAAGTCCTCGCCCATCGGGTCGCTCACAGGGGCGTCCTTGGCGAGAATCTTCAGGTTGAGCTTGTTCGGCCACCACTCCTGGTTGGCACTGCCGGCGGTGGGGTGAACGCGGCCTGCGTTCATCACCGGGCACTTGCTCACGGCCTCTTCAGACATGAGATTCCTATCCGTTTCTGATCGGACTGGCTGCTGCCAGACGCTGTGATTCACATGTGTTGCGCCGGCCGATGACAAGCTCGACCGGCGCAGGCTCTACCCCTGGGACAGGCTGCAGTCCGCGCAGGTGCCCCAGTAGATGACCTCGGCCTCATCGACCGTGAAGCCGTTGTCATCAGATGCCGTCAGGCAGGGCGCATGGCCGACAGCGCAGTCGACGTCGGCGATCGCCCCGCAGGAGCGGCAGACCACGTGGTGGTGGTTGTCCCCGACCCGGGTCTCATAACGAGCCACCGAGCCGGACGGCTGGATGCGGCGTACGATCCCGGCCGCCGAGAGGGCGGCGAGGGAGTCGTAGACGGCTTGGTGGGAGACGTCCGGAAGCCGCTCGCGCACCGCTCCGAGAATCGTCTCGGTATCGGCGTGCGCGTTCTCGGTGACGGCCCCCAGAACGGCCACTCGCGGGCGAGTGACGCGCAGGGAGGCACCTCTCAGCAGCTGTTCGTAGTCCGCGTTCCCCACAACCCAGACACTACGCCAATTCTTGAATGAGTCAAGAAACGACGGGGAAATTTCTGGAGCCAATCAGCCCAGTTTCACGGTCTCCGGAGACTCGGGAGCCGGGCGGGTCGCGAAGCGGCCGGCCATCAGCGGGATCAGGACGGAGATGGCCAGCGGGATGAGGAACATCGAGCGCTCGCCGAAGACCTCGGCGACCCCGGCGATCAGGGAGGCGGCGGCGAGGTAGCCGGCGTAGTTGGCGAGGTTGACGCGCGCAATCGCGTCCTCGGCGTTGTCCGGGGAGATGTGGGCAGCGGCGACGAAGGACTGCGGCGGAACCATCGCCAGGCTGCCGCCGAGGACGGCGAAGCCTACGGCCGCCACGCTCCAGTGCGGGGCGACGACGATCAGGATCAGGGCGCCGACGCCGACGATGCCGCCGGTGCGGATCACCCGCTCGGCGCCGAAGTGGGCGACGAGGCGGTCGCCGGGGAGACGTACGGCCAGGAGCACCAGCTGGTAGGCGGCGTAGATCGCCGGCGCGACCGCCGCCGCGGCGCCCAGGCCGTCGACGACATAGATCCCGCCCCAGGCGGAGGCCGCCGAGTCGATGAACCACATCGCGAACGTCGGCACCGCGACCAGGAGGAGGGGCAGCCACGGCAGCGGGGGTCTCGTTCGCTGCGTACTGCTTGTCCTCTTCTCGGCCGCATCGACCGCCTCCGGCGGCAGCAGGAGCCGGAACGTGGCGAGGTTGGCGGCCAGGCCGATGACGGCGATCGGGATCATGTCCAGACCCAGAGGTACGCCGAGGGCGATCGTCACGGTCGCATAGACGGCACCGAGGACGGCCGCCGCGCTCCACATCGCGTGGAACCCGTTCATCAACGGGCGACCGTACGCGTCCTGGGTGGCCGTGCCCTGCATGTTCATCGAGGCGTCGACGCCGCCGAGGAAGAAGCCGTAGACGCCGTTGAGCACCAGCAGCGTCACCATCGTCGGCGCGAAGGCGGGCGCGACCGCGGCCAGCGAGGCGCCGCCGAGCATCAGCGAGAGGGTCGCGGCGCTGCCGATCCTGGTGGCGAGGTGACCCGCGACGACACTGCCGATCGCCCCGACCGCGGTGGTGATGCCGAGCACCACGAACACGTCGCCGGCGCTGAGGTCGAGCTTGGTCGCGATCGACTCGAGCCTGGTGATCAGCGAGGCGAAGGTCAGTCCCTGGATCGCGAAGGCGACGAAGACCGCCATCCGTGCCAGCTGGAGTCGGGTCATGGACGCGAAGTCTGCACCTTCACGCCCCGTTGGTCGAGCGTTTCAGGACCGCCCTCGCTGGTTGAGCCGCCGTCGTGAGGAACGAGCGACGGCGTGTCGAAACCAACACAGTCCCCGCGGCGCTCGATAGGACCGTGTTGGTCTCGACACGCCTCCGCCTAGCGGCTCCGGCGGCTCGACCAGCGGGGCGCAGGTCAGTTGCCCTTCAGCAGCCCGTCGAGGATCTTCTCGCCGTCCTTGCCGTCACCCTTGCCGAGACTGTCGAACTCCTCGCGGAGCTCCCGCATCTCGCGCTTGGCGCTCTCGCCCTTCTCGACGAGGTCACGGATCTGCTGGATCTGGTCCTCCCATTCCTGGGACTGACCCTCGTCGATGACGTTCCAGCCCTCCAGGTTCTCGCGCCAGCGGTCGAGCTTGTCGAGGCGGTTGAGAGTCTTGTTGTCCGACTTGTCGACAGGCTCATCAGCGGAGTTGTCGGCGTTGTCGGTGTTGTCAGAGTTGTCGGCGTTGTTGTCCGTGTTGTCGGAGTTGTCCGAGCTCTGGGACGTCTGGGCCTCGGCTGGCGCGGGCTCGTAGGCGGCCAACCAGGAGGCGGCGAAGACGCACGCGATCACGATCGCCACCGCCCCGAGCAGACGGCCGGTCGGGAACTTCCGTAGCGACCTCGGGCGCGGCCCGCGGACCGGAGGCGGGTTGCCGGGACTGGGCAGGACTCCGGTGCGGGAGTTGGCCAGCGCCATCGGCTCGTCGAGCGGGCGCGGCGCCATCGTCTGGGTCGGACGTGGCGCCTGCCCGCCGGAGAGCAGATCGGTGGCGTCGGGGTCGGCGCCGCTGAGGACATAGCCGAGCTCGTGACCGACCTGGTCCATCGAGGGCCGGGCGGCCGGGTTCTTGTCGAGCATCCGGGTGACCAGCCGAGCCAGCGGCGCGGGCACCGCCCGGAAGTCGGTGATGCGCGGCACCGGCTCGCTGAGGTGCATGTGCAGGATCTTGACCGGGTGCGGCGCGGAGTAGGGCACCTTGCCGGTGAGCATCTCGAAGAGCACGCATCCGAGAGAGTAGACGTCGGCGGGCGGCCCGACCGGGTCGCCGGAGGCCTGTTCGGGCGAGAGGTAGGACGGGCTGCCGATCACATGGCCCGTCTGGGTCAGCCCGGCGTCGACCCCCGTCATGGCGTACGCGATGCCGAAGTCGAGCACGGTCAGCCGGCCGTCACCGTCGAACATGAGGTTGGCGGGCTTGATGTCGCGGTGCACCACACCGGCCCGGTGGGCGGCGCCGAGCGCGCCGGCGACCTGTCGGGTGTACTCGACCGCCATGTCGACCGGCATCGCGCCACGCTGCTGCAGCGGCTCGGCCAGGGTCGGCCCGGGCAGCAGTTCCATCACCAGGAAGACGTCATTGTCGTCGCTGCCCGCGTCGAAGATCTTGACCACGTCGTCGTGGACCACCCGGGCGGTCGAGAGCGACTCACGGCGGAACCGTTCGGCCATCGTCGGGTCGTCCACATCACGCAGCAGCTTCACCGCGACGTCGCGGTCCAGGACGGTGTCACGCGCCCGCCAGACCTCGCCCATGCCACCGGCTCCGAGCAGCGTGAGTAGCCGATAGCGGCCGGCGATCGGGGGAAGCTCGTCCATGACGGAAATTATGCCGGGGTCACCCAGGAGCCGAAGAGCGGGATGCCCTCCCAGGCTCCTCCGCGTGCGACCGCCACCACCGCGTGCGGCCGGTCGAACCTCAGGTCGATCTGCCGCACCTTCGTCTCGCGCGGCGCCGCGGCGGCGGCCCGGACCATCATCCCGGTCACCGCGGCCGCCTTGAAGCCCTCACGGTCGTAGGACGCGACCGCCTTCTGCACACAGACGGCCTCCGTCTCCTCCTCGACCGCGGCCATCACTCCGCGGGCGATCTCGGCGACTCCCGGCGCGGACGAGAGGTCGTGACGGTCCTCCACGCTCCACTCCGGCAGGTGGCTGCGCCAGCGGTCGGGCGGAGCGCTGCCGAAGGCGGTGACCTCCCGGACCGTCCAGGCGTGCCCGTCCTCCTGGCCGGCATCGAAGGTGCGGTCATGGACCTCGCCGGCGTCGATCCTCCGGACGACCTCGTCGGCGGCCCGCCACACGTCGTCGGCGGACACGCCCTCCTCGGCGATCACGGAGTAGACCGAGATGCCGTCCTCGCTCGACGGGCTGGCGACCGCGACCGGGCCGGCGGCCTCTGTCGCCACCACCGCCTGGAATCCGTCCTCGAGCAGCAGCAACCCGTCCTCGCCCTCCTCCAGTTGCTCGCTCCAGCGTGGCGTCACCACCAGCGCGGAGGCGAGCACGAGCAGCGTCTGGGCGTCGATCTCGAGCGGGAACTCCTTGATCAGGCCGCGGGTGTGCTCATCGGCCCACGCGTCGAGCCCGGCCTGGTCCGGGAGCGGGTCGAGCATGACCGGCAGGCCCTTGGTCAGCTCGACACCCGACCGCAGCCAGCCGGCGACCGCCGCACCGATCGTGGGGTGCGGCGCCTCCAGCAGCGCGAGCGCGGCGGCCCGCGCGTCGGCCTTGTTCAGGCCCAGGATCTCGTCGGTCTCGGTCTCCGCCGCGGGCGCCAGCGAGGCGAGGAGCAGCCACAGACCGGCGTACGAGATCACCGGGGACTCGGCGGATCCGAGAGCGGATCGGGTGGTGGCGGCGTACGTTCGGACCGCCTGGGCGGCAGCGAGGGACAGGGGCGTCTGCGTTCCCGACTTCTCCATGCTCGAAGACATTACGGGGAGAGCCACGACAGGTGAGCCAAGTCACGATACAGTTATGTATCGAGCGAGGAGGCACCATGGCCAAGAAGTCGCGCACAGCAGGGCTGGACCCGGAGACCGAGTTCCAGGAGATCTCGAGGCGTCTGGGGCTCTACGAGTTCCCCTGGGACACGACTCAGGCGCTCAGCTTCGCACTGTTCCGGACCTACGCGGTGCCCTCGATCGGCCGGCTGCTGGCCGACACGCACCAGTTCACCGAGAACACCCAGAAGCGCTACGACGACACCGCGCTACTGCTGGAGGACGCGGCGATCGAGGACCTGGACAGTCCTCGCGGCCGGGCCGCGGTGCGGCGGATCAACCAGATGCACAAGATGTACGACATCTCCAACGACGACATGGTCTACGTCCTCTCCACGTTCGTGGTGATCCCCCGGCGCTGGAACCAGGAGTTCGGCTGGCGGCAGTCGACCCCCGACGAGCAGCTCGCCGCCCTGCGCTACTACCAGGCGCTCGGGAAGCGGATGGGGATCAAGGACATCCCGGCGACCTATGAGGAGTTCGAGCAGCTCCTCGACTCCTACGAGGCCGAGCACTTCGGGTACGACGAGGGCGGCCGTGCCGTCGCCGACTCGACCCTCGAGCTGCTGACGACCTTCTACCCGCGTCCGCTGGCGCCGATCATCCGCATCTTCTCGCTGTCGCTGATGGAGCCGCACCTGCTGGAGGCGTTCGGCTACCCCGAGCCCGGGCGGCTCGCCCGGACGCTGTCCCGCGGGGCGCTGAAGGCCCGGGCGCGCGTCGTCGCGCTGCTGCCGGCACCGCGGAAGCCCGCGTACGTCCGGGACATGCCCCGCGTCAAGAGCTACCCGCACGGGTTCAACACCGAGGACCTCGGCACCTTCGCGCCGGGCTGTCCGGTGCACCGGCCGGTCTCTGAACCTGTCGCCGGCACCAAGCCGTAGCCCACCCCTCCCCCGCACTTCACGCGGCCTTCACCGGGCACCGCTTCGCTGTTGTCGATAACCCCCATATCGACAGGAGCACGTCCGTGCCTGCCCCCAGCAACTCTCCTGATCTCCGCCCTGATCTCCGTGGCGCCCTCCGCGGCCTCGACCGCCGCCGCTTCCTGACCGTCTCGGCCGCCGCGACCGCGTTGGCGTTCACGACCGGCCTGCCGCGTACGGGCGCCTTCGCCGCTCCGGCCGGCTCCCCTGCCGACATCACCTCGGACCCGTTCACCCTCGCCGTCGCCTCCGGCGACCCGCTGCCCGACTCGGTGCTGCTGTGGACCCGGCTCGCTCCGCTCCCCCTGGAGCCCACCGGCGGGATGCCGCCGTCGCGTTTCGATGTCCGCTGGGAGGTGGCCCGCGACGCCACCTTCAAGCGTGTCGTACGTCGCGGCACCGCTGCCGCGCACACGGAGTTCAACCACTCCGTGCATGCCGAGGTCCGGGGCCTGGACGCGGCGACCGAGTACTTCTACCGCTTCCGGGTCGGCCAGTGGATCAGCCCGGTCGGCCGGACCCGGACCGCCCCGGCCGCGGGAGCCGCGGTGTCGTCGCTGACCTTCGCCCTCGCCTCCTGCCAGCGCTACGACCAGGGCTACTACACGGCGTACAAGCATCTCGCCGGCGAGGACGTGGACGCGGTCTTCCACCTGGGCGACTATCTCTACGAGTACGCCGTGAACGCCTCCGCCGGGGCGCGCGCCTACACCGAGCCGCTGCCGGCACACCTCAATCACGAGACCGTCACGCTGGACGACTACCGGGCGCGCTACGGGCTCTACAAGTCCGACCCGGACCAGATCGCCGCCCACCTGGCACACCCGTTCATCGTCACCTGGGACGACCACGAGACCGAGAACAACTACGCCGCCGACACCCCGGAGAACTCGGTGCCGCCGGAGGAGTTCCTGGTACGCCGCGCCGCCGCCTACCGCGCCTACTGGGAGAACCAGCCGCTGCGGCTCCCGCAGCAGCCGTCCGGTTCCGACCTGAGGCTCTACCGGCGACTGCAGTGGGGTCGGCTGGCGCAGTTCGACATCCTCGACACCCGGCAGTACCGGACCAACCAGGCCAACGGCGACGGCTGGAAGGTGCCGTCGGCGGAGTCCGAGGCCGAGTCGATGACGCTCCCCGGGAACGAGCAGGAGCAGTGGCTGATCAACGGCTGGCGCCGCTCCTCGGCTCTCTGGAACATCGTCCCCCAGCAGGTCACCTTCTCCCGCCGCGACAACCCGTCCGGCGACGGCACCCGGTCGATGGACTCCTGGGACGGCTACCCCGCCTCCCGGCGCCGGATCCTCGACGGCTGGAAGGCGTCCGAGCAGTCGAACCTGATGGTGCTGACCGGCGACGTACACGTCCACTACGGGCTGAACATCCACGACGACTTCGACGACCCGTCCTCGCGGATCATGGGCACCGAGATCGTCACCAGCTCCATCACCTCGGGTGGCAACGGCGCAGAGCATCCCGCCAACTGGGCTGCCTACCTGGAGCGCAACCCGCACATGAAGTTCTACAACGGCCTGCGTGGCTACACGACCGTCTCCCTGAATGCTGACGGTGCGGAGGTCACGTACAAGAACGTCGCCCAGGTCAGTACTCCGGGGGCGCCGCTGAACGTCGGCGGTCGCTTCTTCACCGAAGCCGGCCGGCCGGGCCTGGTCGAGGCGTAGGAGGTCAGTACGACGCCCGGGTTGTGACAACAGGCTGCGGGGCGGCCTGCGGGCCCCTACGCTCGGAGGCGTGAACCGTCCGCGGTACTCCCCCGCTGTCGGGATCGTGGTCGCCGCGCAGGCCGCCGTACTGCTGGCGATGAGCCCGTTCTACGGGCCGCACCGAGACGAGCTCTACTTCGTCTCCGCAGGTCAGCGGTTGGCTTGGGGATATCCCGACCAGCCGGCGCTGACACCGTTCCTGGCGCGGGTCGCGACCGAGATCGCGCCGTACAACCTCGTCGTGCTGCGGTTGTGGAGTCTGCTGGCGATGGTCGGGCTGGTCCTGCTGGCGGCGGAGTTCGCACGGCTGCTCGGCGGCGGACGTACGGCGCAGGTGCTGACCGCGGGACTCGTGGCCGTCGGAGTGGTCACGATGACGTTCGGGCACTGGCACTCGACGGCCACGTTCGATGCGCTGGCCTGGACGGCGATCCTGGTGCTGGTGGCCCGAGCGCTGATCGCCCAGGGCGGGCGGCAGCGGGGGCTGTTCTGGCTGGCCGCCGGGATCGTCGCCGGGATCGGGCTGGAGAACAAGCACTCGGTGGTCTTCCTCCTCGGCGCGATCCCGCTCGGCATCGCGCTCGTCCCGGCGACCCGGCGCAACCTGACCACGCCGTGGCCATGGTTGGCCGGCCTCATCGCGCTGGTCCTGTGGACTCCCAACCTCCTCTGGCAGCTCGAGCACGGCTGGCCGGTGCTCGACCTCTCCGAGGACATCCGGGAGGAGTACGGCGGGCTGGCCGGACGGATCGGGTACGTCACCCAGGCGCTGATCCTGCTCAGCCCGGTGATCACGCCGATCTGGATCATCGGTCTGGTGGCGCTCTTCCGGCGCCGCGAGTGGGCGCCCTTCCGACCGGTCGCCGTCGCGTTCGTGCTGGTCGCGGGCTTCTTCCTGATCGCGGGCGGTAAGGGCTACTACCTGGCCGGCCTGTTCCCGCCGCTGGTCGCGGCTGGCTCCGTGGTGGTCGCCGACCATCTGCGACCGCGCACAGTCGGCCTTCTCGGCGCCGGGCTGGCGCTCCTGACCATCCCCGCCTGGCCGATCAACCTCCCGGTGATCCCGGCGAAGACCTACGCCAGCTCCTTCTACACCGCCGCCGGCGAGGACCAGCTGGAGACGATCGGCTGGCCCCAGTACACCGCCCAGGTCCGTGCCGTCGTCGACGACCTGACGCCGGCCCAGCGGCGTACGGCCGTGGTCTTCACCACCAACTACGGCGAAGCCGGGGCTCTGGAGTGGTATGGCGCGGGGGTTCCGGTCCATAGCGGCCACAACGGGTGGCGCTTCTGGGAGCAGCCGCCGAAGGGCGCGACACCGATCGTCGTGGTCGGGTTCGAGGACCCCGACCGTTTCTTCGACGGCTGCCGGCAGGTCGCCTCGCTCCACAACCGCGAAGGTGCCGACAACGAGGAGGACGGCGCCCCGATCCACGTCTGCGACACCGCGACACAGCCGTGGTCACAGCTCTGGCACTACAGCGCCTGATCTGCGTCGGTCACCGACCACGACGTCCCGTCGTATCCGACAACGGCGAGATCTCGAGGTCCCCGGTCAGGTAGGCCAGGGTCGTGTCGTTGGACAGCACCACCCGGCGACCTTCGTCCGTACGCCGCTGCAGCGACCTCAACGTCGTGAGTACCTGCTCCGGGCGGTCGAGGAGCGGGTAGCCGACCCGGACGACGCCCTTGCGCCAGCGCTTCGGAATCAGCTGGATCCGATGACGCCGTGTCACCGTCCATGACGGCGCATCGCCCCGCGCGGTGATCTCGAGGAAACGGTTCCTCACCGTGATCCCTTCCGGGCTCATGACCTGCTCGAACAGGTCGACGCGGAGGTCCGCCCACGCAGCCGAGACCGTCTCGGGGCCAAGCTCCACCGTCAGCGCCTCGGGCGTGATCAACACTGCTCGTCGCAGTCCCAGCGTCGTCGCATGCTCGGCCACGACGACGGCGAAGAAGACCGCGATGAGCATGAACAGCAGCCCGATGAACAGGTTGCCGGCCCGAAAGCCGAGCCCCGCCGCCAGGCACAGCATCGCCACGAAGCACACCAACATCAGCTCTCCGCAGATGCCCGGCGCTCGCCTCAGCCGTATCACGATCCCGTCACCGGCGACCACACCCAGCCGCCTGATCCTGCGCGTGGCGCTCCCGGCCGGACGTACGCCCTTGGTGATCAGTCCATGCACACCGATCAGGAACAGCAGGACCCCGAAGCCGGTCCCCAGCAGATAGGGCCCGTACGCACCACCGTCGGCCACCACCGACCCGACACCGATGGCCAGCCCGATCAGGGCGTTGAACACCCCTGTCACCGTCCAAGCAACGCGGCGCAGCGTCGGCATCCACGGCGAGCCCAGATCCTCATTCCCGACCACGCCGTAGACCTTAAGGGTCACACGGGACCCTCTTCACCCTGACTTCATCCGGCGCGACGTGTACGCCCTGATCGAGGCTTCGGCCTCTTCGGCGGTGATGTCCCCGATGAGGACGCGAAGGGTGAGGCCGTCGGAGAGCGAGAGCAACTCGATGGCGTGTGCTCGTGCCTCGGCCTCCTCGAGGCCGTCAGCCTCCTGGATGTGGCGGGTGCACTCCTCGACACCGACCCTCGTCGCCTCGGCCAGGATCTGGCGTACGGCGGGATGTGTCATCGCCTTGGCGACGTAGGCGTACCAGACGGTGACCCCGGTGCGGCCCGCGTCGGTGGCAGGGATCTGCTGGAGCAGGATGTGCAGGAGGCGGTCGTGCGGCGGACGGTCGGCGGTCGCCTCGTACTCGATGACGGCTCGTTTGACGAGCAGGTCGATGCCGGCGACCACCAGCGCGTCCTTGGTGCCGAAGTAGTGCTGTACGCGACCCATCGAGACCCCGGCCCGGGCGGCGACGGTCCGCAGGCTGACGCCCTCGATGCCCTGCTCGGCGACGATCTGCCAGAGCCCGGCGACGATCTCGAACCGGCGTTGTTCGTGGTCGACGGCTCTTGGCATGGCGCCAGGTTAGCAATACAGTCGCATCGCAATAGGTTTCAATGCGATCGCATCGTTATCGGGAACGTAGGTGGCGGCATGGACGGGGACATCGAGGATGAGCACATCGAACCGCGCAGGAGGCGCCGGCGCTGGCCGGTGGCGCTCCTCACCGTCATCGCGGTCGTCTCGACCGGGTGCCTGGTGATGGTGCTCGGCACGAGCGGCCCCGGCGTCGGTCACTTCCGCACCCCGGCCGGACGCCAGACCTACACCGAGGCGTACGCCGCGGCCTTCGCCGCGCTGCCGAAGCCGACCGAGACGCACGACGTGGAGACCACGTTCGGCACGGTCCGTGCGTACGCCTGGGTCAACCCGGAACCGGTCGACGACGTCCCGGTCGTGCTGGTGCCGGGACGGGCCAGCGGCGTGCCCATGTGGGGCGAGAACCTGCGCGACTTCGTCGAGCACCGCACCGTCTACGCCTTCGACGCGATCGGCGACAGCGGGCTCTCCGAGCAGACCCTGCCGCTGCGCGGGATGGACGACAACGCCCGCTGGGTCGAGGAGGCGCTGACAAGTCTCGGGCTCGACCGGATCCACCTGGTCGGTCACTCCCAGGGCGGCGGGCTCGCCGCAGCCGTCGCGGTGCGCCACCCGGATCGGCTGGCCAGTCTTACCCTGCTCGAGCCGATCATGACGTTCGGCATGCTGCCGGTCTGGGCGATCGGCTGGTCGGCGGTGGCCGCTCTCCCGTTCCTGCCCGACTCCTGGCGCGACCATGCGCTGAACCGGATCGGAGGCGTCGAGGACGACGAGGTCGACCCGGATGACCCGATGGCCCGGATGATCGCCGCCGGCACGGCGCACTTCGACTCCGGCAGCCTGCCGACGCCCTCGCGGCTGACCGACGAGCAGATCCGGTCCCTGCGGATGCCGGTGTACGTCGCGATCGCGAGCGACAAGTCGCTGGCCGGTGGCGAGGACGCCGCCGAGAGGGCCGAGCTGCTCCCCCGCGCGACCGTCAAGGTCTGGCCGAAGACCACCCACTCCCTGCCCATGCAGGTCGCGGCCGAGCTCGACGCCGAGCTCGAGAGGTTCTGGGCGGACGTACGTTGACGGCAGCCGTCAGTGCGAGTCGGCCGCCTACAGCAGCGCCAGCGCCGACCCGATCACCAAGGTCAGCCGTCGTCCCTCCCGAGACCGAACGGCCGTCTCAGGCCCAGAGCCCGATGTACTCGATGAACACCCTGAATCCGCCGTTGAACTGGGCCGCGTTCGTGATCGCGTTGATGATGCGTACGACCCAGAAGACCACCAGCGTGTAGCCGATCCCGAGCGCGATCCCGGCGGCCGCGGCGCTCGTTCCGGTTGCCTTCGCCCGGCTCACGCCGAGGTGCCCGAGGACGACCGCGACGGCGATCGGGACGATCGAGGCGATGAGCAGGAGCCCCAGGATGAGCCAGACGACCGGGCGGTCCTCCATGTTGTAGAAGGAGTTGTAGTAGCTCTGGCTGACCTTCGGGATGCCGACGATCACGCGCACCAGGGCGACGATCACCAGCATTCCCGCGCCGAGCCCCAGCCCGGCAAGCCCGAGCCCTACGCCGCTTCGCGGACCGCCAGCAGGTGCCGGAGCGCCCGTCGCGGACCAAACCGGTCCTGTCCCTGCCGCCTCGTTCGGTTGTGACATCGCGCCCTTTTTCGTCAAGTTGGATCGGGCACGTCCTATCGGTGCTGGACGGCCTCGTATGGCCCGAGACGTTATCCCAAAGGCCGGGCCCCACGGGCAGATCCGCGCGGGTGAGCGAGTCGAGATGCGGGACCTGCTCGGTACAAGATTTCTCGACGATTTGTGTTTGAAACCCGGAATTTGGGGTAGGAGAGAGTTACCAATTGCTCCGAACGTCTTGGGGGACCCTCTCGTGAACGTCGAAATCGTCGCGCCGCAGGTGAAGACCGCGGCCCGTTCCATCGGGACCGCGGCCGAAGCCGTCGCAGGTCTCGATCTCGAAGGCCCGATGGGCAAAGTCGCCTCCGCACTGCCGGATAGCACCGTCGTGGGCGCCGCGAACGGCCTCAAAGCCGAGTGGAAGAGCGACAAGGACAAGTGGGTCAAGGACGCTCGCGACCATAAGCAGGCAACTATCGCAGCCGCCGACGCGATCGTGGAGGCTGACACCATCACGGCACAGGCCGCGAAGAACCAGCGCGAGACCATGGGGTACTACTGATGACTGTCACCTACGACGAGCTGCAGAGCTGGAAGCCCGAGCAACTCGACGCCGCTGCCGACGACCTCAACACGGCGCGCAAGAAGCTGTTGGACCAACAGGACGAGATGGACGCGGGCAAAGTCCCCGACACCTGGATCGGCCAGTCCGCCACCGCCGCAGAGAACCGCCACCGTCGCTTGGTCGCCTCGCTCAATGACATGGCCGCTCCCCTGTCGCAGGTCATCAACGCTCTCGATGAGGCATCCGCCTCGATCAAGAAGGCTAAGGACAACGCCGAGGCGGCGTACAACACCGCGATCGGAAGGGGCTGGAAGGTCACCTTTTCCGGCGCGAGCGTGCAGATCTCCGACCCGACCCCGGACGAGGAGGACCCCGACAAAGACAAAGGGATGAGGGACGACCTGGCCGAGGACATCGCTCGCGCGCTGGGTGACGCCGAGGCCGCCGAGAGCAGCTTGGCTTCCGTCCTCAACTCTGCCAAGAAGGGCGACTACGACGGCGGCGACGGTTCGATCGAAGAAGCGAGCCTCCCGCCAGAGCTTCGCAATCTGTCCACCGACGAGCTCATCAAAAAGATGCTCGAAGACCCCGGCAAGTACGATGGCTACACAAATGCGCTGTCGACCTACGAGCAGCAGCAGTTGGGCGAGGCGATCGCCAATCGGTTCGGTGATCTGACAGCCGAGGACGGGATCGGCGACGACGGCACGCCCCCGATCGGGGATCCGGAAGCAGCCAAGTTGGCCGAGATGCTGGCCGCCTACGGCGACGACTCGACCGTCTCCACGGCCATCCTCAACAAGACCGGGACCGATGGGTTCCTCAACATTCAGAAGAATCTGCTCGCCTCGATGCAGTCGGGCGGCTGGTACATGGGCGAGGATCAGCCGTACGTCACCGGCGACACGATGGCTGACTTGCAGCGTGCCTGGGGCACGACGCTTGCCTCCGCGACGAGCGGCACCACCGGCGACAACGTCGCCGGGACCTCCGAGCACGTGTCCGGCGACTGGGTGCAGTCTCTAGTGGAGCGAGGTGACGACGAGTACGAGGTTGCCCACGCGATGGGCGACACCGGTTCGCCGTACGGATTCCAGCTTCTCGCACCGATGTTGCGGGACGGTGGACACGGCTCGTACTTGTTGAACGAGGTCGGCACGTCGATGGAGAAGATGGAGCGCGACGCGCCCGGGGGCGGGTTGATCTGGCGAACCGGAAACGGACAACTCGACTTCACGCAGGGAACGTGGGACGAGTTGTCTGGAGAGGATCCCAACTACGACTCGGGCATGGACCCGTTCGGGGCACTTTTCGATGGGATGTCGCAGAACCACGAGGCAGCGCGAGACTTCCTGTCCGGCGACCTTGCTGGAGCCGGCGCCGTCGACGATTCGACATCCCGCATGGAGTACTACATGAAGGACCGCATCTGGACTGCGCTGCCTGATGGGTTCCAGCCGGCTGACTCACACTTCGGAAACGCACTCGTCTCGGCCACGACACACCACCCAACGCAGGTCTCTGCCGATCTCGCCGAACAGGCTGTCGGCGTCAGTTCCGAGATGATCGACGCAAAGGGCGGAAAACACCTCCCCGAATCGCTGCAGGTCGCGATGGGAGACGTGGTTTCTGCCTACATGCCCGATGTCTTCATCTCTCAGTCTGATGGCGGACTGAATCACATGTACGGTCATGACGGACTCGATCGCCCAGTCGTGGCGGAGTTCGACCAAGTTCAGATGGGTCAACTGCTCTCGGAACTGGGGACTAACAAGGATGTCGGCGAGGAGGTCTTCGCAAACGCGAGCGCGTACGCCAATCTCGGCTACAACGAGGCATTCGGGCGAGAAGGGCTGCCGGTCGATACCCGAGCCGAGCAGGCGAAGAGCCTGGTGAACGACCCGTTCGGCAGCGTCCTCGGCTCCCTTCAGAAGGGCTATGGTGAGGACCTTCTCGCCGAAGGCGCTGCAAGCGACGCGGAGCACAACGCAAAGGGCGACACCGCCTGGCAGGTTGGCGGCTGGATCGCAGGGCAGGTCAACGATGCAACCGTCGGCAAGATCCCGTTTGTAGGAGGACCAATTTCCGACCTCACCGGAAGTGCGATCGACAGCGAGGTGCAGGCGGGCACGACATACAACGACGTCGACACTAGCTCTCAGGTCCGAGACGACATCGGCAGGTCGATCACCGACAGGCACGGAACGATCGAGGCCCTGATGCAGGAGGCCATGTACCGGAACATCGACACCGATAAGTTGCCTCCTGAGCTAGTCAGCGATGGCAAGGCAGTGCCGATGTCGGAATGGACCGAGGAGCAGGCGAACAAGTGGTACGACTACACCCTCACCAGTCCCGAGGGGATCGCGGCCCGAGGCGTCCAGGAGGATCTCTTCGACGAGGAAACCTTGGGCCACTCGGAGCGCGGGCAGGAACAGGGCGGATGAGGAGAGTCCGACTGATCGCCGCGCTTGTCGCGGTGCTGACGATAGCCGCGGGGTGCGCCGGCGACACGGAGCGCGACGATGCCGGACGCATGGTTCTCGCCGATGAATTCTACGAGGCGATCGTATCAAGCGGTGAACCCTCTGCGACAATGGCAAGGGTCATCTTGGATGGCACCGTGCCGGATGATGTCGAAGTGAAGGGTCTCCCGACCACGCCGACAGCACGACTCGGGTTCTTCCTCACCGAGGTCACAGCGCTGCCGGCTGACTCGAGCCTGAGCGGCATCGTCGAAGCGGACGATGCGATCGAGCCGCTTGTGATCCCTGCATTGGCTCAGGCGTCCATGCCGGTGCCCGACAACGGCACCACAGACGCCTCCGAGGTGATGCTGGAGTTGGCGCCGCAGATTCGCTCGACACTCCGGGATGGCAGCGATGCCGAACGCAGCGAGGTCCTCGCTGCTCTCGCCATCGTCTTCGGCGGAAGCAGCGATTCCGGGACCATCGACGCCTTCGAACGCACGCTTGAAGATGATATGCAGGAAGCGATCGAAGACGAACTGAGCACCCTTGGCCCACGCAATTCAACGGCAGAGGTAGACAACGTAGTGACCTCGCTGGGGCGCGACTGGATCACGCCCACTGCTCAAATCGTCGGAGCCTCGTATCGCATGTTCTGCCAGAACCATCCGGGAGACTGCGACGAGGGGGCCTTCGAAGGCAGAGTCGACCTGTTCCAGCGCCAGTCGTTGGTGCCGCTGTTCATGAACCTCCCAGAGACCGCCTTGCCAGCCATCTTGAAGACTCCTCAGGTGCCCGACTATCCCGCGCGAGATTCTGACGAGGAGGACGTGTGGACGAGATGGTTGCTCGAGCGCGGCCTGAGCCCCATCTCGGAGCTCTACAAGGCTGCGGATCGGGACCCCCAGGAGTGACGCGGCGCACGGTCTTCGATGTCGAGTCAACCCTCTGATCGATTCTGAAACCCCAGGAGCCTCAGTCACACGTCATGTGACTGAGGCTCCTGGGGTTTCAGGCACCCAAACGGCAGCCCGCCCCGGCGAAACCTTCGAATAGGACTTGCGCTCACGCCACTACTCAGCGCTACTATGTACTGGTAGTCAGCAACACTGAGTAGTGGAAGGAGGTGCCCGATGGGCAAGCAGATGACCGAGATGCTCAAGGGGACGCTGGAGGGGATCGTGTTGGCGTTCCTGACCGGCAACCCGGCGTACGGATACGAGATCACGACCTGGCTTCGAAGCCAGGGGTTCACCGAGATCGCCGAGGGCACGGTCTACGCGCTGCTGGTCCGGATCGAGAAGAACGGATTGGTGGACGTCGAGAAGCGGCCGTCCGAGAAGGGGCCGCCGCGGAAGGTCTACTCGCTCAACACAGACGGCGAGAAGTACCTCGAAGAGTTCTGGACCACCTGGGGGTTCCTGGCCGAACGGCTGGAGAACCTCCGTACGGAGGGGAAGTAAGGCATGTCGATCCGATCAATGTTCGAGGCCGTCGTCGGCGAGCTCGAGCTGAAGAAGCGCTGGCGGCAGCTCAAGGCCCGCAAGCAGCAGCTTCCTGAGAACCACCGCAAGGCGCACGACGCGATCGAGCGCTACCTGATGTACTCCGCCGGCATCGCCGACGGCGCGATCCTGACGGCGATGGCCGAGGACCTCCTCGAGCTCTTCGAGCAGGCCGCCGCCGACGGCACCCCGGTCAGCGCGATCGTCGGCGACAACCCGGTCGAGTTCGCCGAAGAGTTCGCCAGGAACTACTCCGAGGGCGCCTGGATCAAGAAGGAGCGCGCCCGCCTCAACGAGGCCATCGAAGACATCAACAAGGAGGACGAGTCATGAGCGCGACAGCTGCCATCTCCGTACGGGGATTGGAGAAGTCCTACAAGGACAACCAGGTTCTGCGAGGGGTCGACTTCGAGGTGGCGCGGGGCACGATCTTCGCGCTGCTCGGGTCCAACGGAGCCGGGAAGACCACGGCCGTACGCATCCTCTCGACGCTCCTGAAACCTGATGGAGGCGCGGCGCTGGTCGAGGGCGCATCGGTCGTCGACGAGGCGCAGCGGGTGCGGGAGGCGATCTCGCTGACCGGCCAGTTCGCGGCGGTCGACGAGATCCTGACCGGGCGGGAGAACCTGATCCTGGTCGCGAAGCTGCGGCATCTCCCCTCCCCCGGCGACGTGGCCGACGGGCTGCTGAAGCGCTTCGACCTGGTCGAGGCGGGCGCCCGGAAGGTCGCGACGTACTCCGGTGGCATGCGGCGGCGGCTGGACATCGCCATGTCGCTGATCGGCTCGCCGTCGGTGATCTTCCTGGACGAGCCGACCACCGGGCTGGACCCGGAGGCACGCCTGGAGGTGTGGCGGGTCGTTCGCGAGCTGACCGCTCAGGGCACGACCGTCCTGCTCACCACGCAGTACCTGGAAGAGGCCGAGCAGCTCGCCGACCGGATCGCCATCCTGCACGGCGGGACGATCATCGCCAACGGCACCCTCGCCGAGCTCAAGGCGATGCTGCCGCCGGCGAAGGTCGAGTACGTCGAGAAGCAGCCGTCGCTCGAAGAGATCTTCCTTTCACTCACCGGCTCTACCAATCGAGGAGCACAGTCATGACCAAGCACGCCTTCGCCGATGCCGGCACCCTGCTGGGCCGCTCGCTGCGGCACATCACCCGAAGCCCGGACACGATCATCACCACCGCGCTCACGCCGATCGCGATGATGCTGCTCTTCGTCTACGTGCTGGGCGGCGCCATCCGGACCGGCACCGACAACTACGTCAACTATGTGCTCCCCGGGATCATGGTCATGGCGATCGCCTCGGGCATCGCGTACACCGCACTTCGGCTCTTCACCGACATGAAGAGCGGGATCTTCGAGCGGTTCCAGTCGATGCCGATCGCCCGCTCGGCGGTGCTCTGGGCGCATGTCGGGACCTCGATGGTGGCCAACATGCTGACCATGGTGATCATCCTGGGCGTCGCGTTCGTGATGGGGTTCCGCACCTCTGCGGACCTGGGCGCCTGGCTCGCGGTCGCCGGGATCCTGGCGCTGCTCACCCTGGCGCTGACCTGGCTCGCGGTCATCCCCGGGCTGGCGGCACAGACCATGGAGGGGGCCACCGGGTTCTCCTACCCGCTGATCTTCCTGCCGTTCATCAGCTCGGCGTTCGCGCCGACGGAGACGATGCCCGGTCCGGTGCGCGCCTTCGCCGAGAACCAGCCGGTCACCTCGATCGTCAACACCATCCAGGCGCTCTTCGCGGGGCAGCCGGTCGGTGACGACATCTGGGTCGCGCTGGCCTGGTGCGTGGGCATCCTGGTCGTCTCGTACGCCGCCGCCATGGCTGTCTACCGGCGCAAGATCAGTTGAGCATCGCCACAACAAGCACCGCAATGACGGCGAAGAGCCGATCTACCCCTTTCGGTGGTAGGTCGGCTGCTCGTCGTTCCTGAGGTTGCCGCGGTAGAAGCCGGTACGCAGCTCGTAGGTGTATTCGTCGAGCTCGGGCATGCCGACACTGGCGGCGTACGCGAGCTCGGCCTCCGCGTCGTAGGGAACCCGGACCCACTGGATGCCGAACGGAGCCTCCTGGTGGCTGTCCATCACGCCCTCGAGGATGACGTAGACCGGGGTCGGGTCGCTCATGCAGTTGCCGACACTGCCGGTGTTGAAGACCGTGCGCCGGTCCCGGTCGGTCTCGTAGTAGGGATCGTGGGTGTCGGCGTACCCGACCATGTCCGGCTCCGGTACGTCGAGACCGGTCGCCTCGGTGTTCTGGAACAGACCCAGGAACTCCTGCTCGTCATGATCGAACCTGACCCGGCGGTGGACGGTCTCCTCGGAAGCATGGAAGAGCCTGATCCGTCGGCCGCTCATCGTGAAGTCGTAGGAAAATGGGAGCGTACGCAGCCACTCCGCCTGCTCCCACGCCTGCAGCCGCCACCACATCAGCCCCACCGACTCGCGGCCGAAGTCAGGCTCGGGGGTGAGCAGGAAGTCCTCCCAGTTGCCGAGGATGTTGACCTCGCACCGCTCTCGGCAGATCTCTGCTACCTCTCGGCCTCGTGGGCCCTTGCCGACGTAGTCGCCCAGGTTGAAGATCCGGGTGATTCCTCTCGCGTCGATGTCTGCGAGGACGGCTTCTAGGGCGGTGAGGTTGCCGTGTACGTCCGAGATCAGCGCTATGCGCTCTGGGGTCATGGGCGCAGGTTAAGGGGTTCTCGGGCGCTCGAGGCTTTCGGCATCTTGTACTGACTGTGTTTTCGGGGTGGGGGTGGGCCGCCGACCCGTTCTTGGAGGGTCTTCTCGACGGGCCCCGGAGTAAAGGACGGCCTTCGGCCGCCGGCTTCGCCGGCCGCTTCGCGGTCCTTGACACCGGGGCCCGTCG
>NZ_JBEXRR010000014.1:0-129227 GCF_040613175.1 Nocardioides sp. NPDC006303 | reverse complement strand
ACCTGGGACAGGTAGCCGGCGCCGCGATGCACCGAGGCGTACCAGGGCAGGACCTCGGCCACCCGGTCGGCCACGCTCTGCAGCGCCCCACAACTGCAATCTCGGGCGCCACCTCTGCCAATTCGACGTGAGCGCGACACCCGAGCAAGCCACCGACGTCGGTTGGGCTTGACCCGAACGGGCAGCCCGACCGACTTTCTTCATTTCGCGATCTGTATCGCCTGACGGCACAAATCGCGGCTTTCGAGCAGGTCTTACTGTCTGAACGACAATAAGTCGCCTAGTGTCGTTGCTATGCAAGCTGACGCCTGGACTCCGCCGCCCGTGTTGCTAACGGTCGATCTCGTCATCCTCACCCTGCGCCAGAGTCGACTATGTGTGCTCCTCGTTGAACGTGGCGAGGATCCGTTCAATGGCATGCGCGCGCTGCCTGGAGGATTTCTCAATAACGACCGCGAAGAGATCGTGGACGCCGCGCGCCGCGAACTGCATGAGGAGACAGGGCTGAACGTCGACCGCGTTCACCTGGAGCAGCTCGCCATCTACGGTTCCGTCGACCGTGACCCCCGAGGCCGGGTCGTTTCCGTTGCCCACCTGGCGATCGTGCCGGACCTCCCCGAACCGGTCGCGGGCACCGACGCGAAGGCCGCCGCATGGGTCCCCGCAGAGACGGTGCTGGCCGGGGAAATCGATATGGCCTTCGACCACCTTCAGATCGTGACCGACGGCATCGAACGCGCACGCTCCCACCTCGAGTTCACCGCTCTGGCCACCGCGTTCTGCTCTGAACCGTTCACCATCGCCGAACTTCAGCAGGTCTACGAGGCAGTGTGGGGCACCCCGCTCGACACCCGGAACTTCTACCGAAAGGTCCGTGCGACGACGGGATTCGTAGTGCCTGACACCGCAGGGGCCAGGAGCACCGGCGGGCGGCCAGCCCGGCTCTACCGAGCGGGGCCCAACACCACACTGCTCCCGCCGCTGACGCGCCCCCACGCGACCACCCCAGACGCAGAGACAACACGAGAGGAACCGACGTAGATGTCGCAAGACCTGGTAGTGATTCTCACCGCGCTCAACCTTGAGTACGAGGCTGTGCGTCGCAATGTGACAGATCCTCGGCCCTACCGCCACAAGCACGGAACCCGATTCGAGACCGGGACGCTACGCGGGAGCTCCCGCCGGGTAGCGCTCGGGCTCACGAACAAGGGCGGCCATTCTGCGGCTGTCATCGCGGAGCGCGCCATTGAGGAGTTCTCACCAACCGCGGTGGTGTTCGTCGGAGTCGCCGGCGCCCTGTGGGACGCCACCAAACTGGGCGACGTGGTCTTCGCGTCACATGTGTACGCCTACCACGGTGGCACCAGCGAGGACGACGGGCTCAAGGCCCGCCCTCGGGTCTGGGAGGCCGGCCACGGCGTCAGCCAGCTCGGCATGCACTTGGCGCGCCTCGACGACTGGCTCGATACGGCCCCGGGCGCGGCGGATCGACCGCGCGTGCACTTCGGCCCGATCGCAGCGGGCGACATCGTGCAGAACTCCAAGATCTCCGCAGAGGCTCGGTGGATTCGGGAGCACTACAACGACGCGCTCGCCATCGAAATGGAGGCCGCTGGCGTCGCTCAGGCCGGCCATCTCAGCGGTGCTCAGGTCGCCATAGTGCGGGGGATCAGCGACTACGCCGACGGGACCAAGAACAGCTCGAACGATCGGAACTGGCAACCGCGAGCGGCCGAGAACGCCGCCGCGTTCGCCACTCGCCTCGCTGCGGAACTCATGACCGACAAGGAGCAGATCGAGATGACCCACGACGACACCAACCGCCCCGGCAGCCGGCCAACGACCCAGGTCTCACCGGTGATCCACAACAGCACAGTCGGCGTCGTCGCCGGCAGCGTGAACAACAACAACATCCACACCAACTCGAAGCCGAAGATCACCACAGCAGCGGATCTCGTCGCGGAGCTGGACAGGTTCGCCGAACTGCTCAAGCAGCATCATGCGGCAGGTGACCTCGACGACGAGACCTGGAACGAGGCGTTGGTCGAGTTGAACACAGCCCGAAAATCCGCCCAGGAGGGCACCCCCGAGTCGAATCGGAAGACCACCATCGCGCTGAAGCGGCTGCGTGGATTGATCGCCGACCTCGCCGAGTTGGCCGCCAAGCTGGCGCCCCTTGTCGCGATAGCCGGTGGCCTCTCATGACCGAGAACCACGGCGCAGTAATCAATCCCGACATCCACAACTCATCCATCGGAGTCATTGCCGAGGCGGTCCACAACTCCACCTTCTACGTCACTCCGCCAAACGCCTCGCCCGAAGAGATCTTTGAAAGTGGCATGAGCGCCATCAGCGGCGGGCGATTCGACCGGGCCCGCGAATGCATCGAGGAGGCTATCGCCAACGGATTCGACAACTCCAAGGTCAGGTTCCACTGGATGATCGCCATGCTCAGCGGACGCTCGCAACGTGACCTCAGTAACGCCGACCGTCGCGATCTGAAGTTTCTTCTGCGTCTGCTACCGACATTCCCCGAGGACGACTGGAAACAAGCGCTCATCGTAGTTCTTGAACTGATCGGATACCGCCAGGCCGAGGCTGACGCCCCGTCCGACTGGCGTGCTCGCATCGAGGCGTTGGCCCTCGACCAGCAGAACCTGATCAACGACCACCTGGATCGAGTGATGCCTGCCGCGGTCAAGGCAACCATGTGGAAGGCGAGGCGCAGCAAGGCCGCCGCCGATCAGTTTCGCGACGGCCGGTCGCAACGGATCAGGATGTACTTCGAGCCCGAACCAGCCCCGCCACGCACGCTGGAGCCCCATCCGTACGACGCTGTTGCTGCCCAGGCAGCGTTCCCGCTTCGCGCCGCCCTGTTCACAGCGGCTGCTCTTGGCCTTGCCGTCCTAGCGATGATCACGCATCCGCTCGCGGCAATCACCGAGATCGCTGTCGCGGTTGCCGCAGGCGTCGCCGCTACCCACTTCGGCCACCAATGGGCAGACCACGTGTGGGCGCTCAAGCCGTCCCCGACCCACCAACTACCCTCCTACACTGTCCACCAGAACGGCTTCACCACGGACGTACGTCGATCGTTCGATGCCGCCTTCGCAACTCACACTCCTCGCACGATGAGCCAGAGCGATTGGCTCAGCAGGACCGACGAGGACCGTGCGCGGCTTGCCCATGAGGTCGCCCGCCTTTACCGCGAGTCCCGAACCACCGTTGAGGGCGTCGAATGGCTCATCCAACACCTAGCGGAGCGAGCGAAGGCTCACCCTTCCATTGGCGCCTCTGAGAACCCCGCCCAGAGCGTCTCCTCGAAGTGGTCAAAGGTTCTCTGTCTCTCATCTCTCACAGTGCTCGCAACCGCCGCCGTGGCCATCTTGATTACCATCTTTTCCAACCTGAACCCGTCACATATCGGGCTCTCCGTGGTCGCGGCCGCGGTCGCCTTCGGGGCGGGTCACGCCGCGGTCTCAGCTGCCCTTGAAGTCAGGGGCGAACACCGCAGGGTCGCCCGGGAGAAGGCCGAGCGAGACGCAGAGAAGAGCATCCGCGAAGCCGCGTACGCCCGATGGAAATCGGGCCTAGACGAGACGCGGCCCACCGAGCGAGAGATGGAGATGTGGCTCAACAGCGACAAGACCCTGTTCATTGCTGATGCCTTGGACACATACCGTCTCGACTGGGATGACCTAATCACCTATACCTTCCTGGTGACCCCGAAGCCTCGTTGTCTACGGGCTCGCATCACCCGTGGACCGTGGCGGTACTCCCAGTACTCCTTCCGGCTGTTCCTCGTCACCCTGGAGGGCGTACGCGAGGTCAGCACTGACGTCGATGTGCTGACCGCAAAGCGCGGCCAGGAGGAGCGGAGCAGCTACCGGTTCGACGCGCTCTCCTCGGTTCAGGTCACCGAGGACAACCGCCACCGCTACAACCTGGAACTCACCTTGACCAACGGACCCTCCCGACAGATCCTCATCAAGGATGCCGACGCCCAACAGGTCGTGCCCGAGGACAACGACCTCGATTTCACCGACGAGCGAGAATTCTCCAAGGTCAACCTCAACGCCACCGGCTTCGTCCACACCTTCCATCTCCTGGAAGCCATCGCAGCCGACGGCAAGCAGTGGGCCGCCCGCCACGTCACCCACCCAGCGTCCGGCACCGCCTCTTCGGCGTGACGCCACCCGGCCAACACCACACCAGCCGAGTCCGCGGTTGGGGACGACGACGCTGTAGTTGAGGTGACAAGAGTGGAATTTCGTCGCCCACAACTGCAATCTCGGCCGACGTACGTGACGGCCCGGCCGACGGGGGTGACGCCTCGGCGCTAGCGGCGAGCGGTGACGTAGCAGGCGACCGCGGTGGCGGCGGCTACGTTGAGGGAGTCGATGCCGGCGGACATCGGGATGATGGCGCGGCGGTCGGCGGCCTGCTGCCATCGCGGGGAGATGCCGTGGCCCTCGGAGCCCAGGACCAGTGCGACCTTGTCGACGCCGTCGACGGCCTTCTCGATGTCGACGGCATCGTCGGCCAGGGTCAGGGCGACGGTGGTGAAGCCGGCGGCGGAGAGGGACGGGAGCGCTTCGTACCAGTCCGGTAGGCGGGTCCACGGCAGCGCGAAGACCGCGCCCATCGCGACCTTGATCGAGCGGCGGTAGAGCGGGTCGGCGCAGCGCGGCGCCAGCAGTACGGCATCGAACCCCAGCGCAGCGCCCGACCGGAAGATCGCGCCGACGTTGGTGTGGTCGACGATGTCCTCGAGCACCAGGACCGAGCGGGCACCCTCGAGCACAGACTCGACCGACGGCAGCGGCCTCCGCTTCAACGACGCCAGCGCGCCGCGGTGCACATGGAACCCGGTCACCTCCTCTGCCGCCTTCTCGCTCATCACGTAGCACGGCGCATCGGTCGTGGCGAGCGTGTCGGCGAGCCCGTCGAGCCACTTCGGCGCCATCAGGAACGAGCGCGGCTCGAAGCCACCGGCAACCGCGCGGCGTACGACCTTCTCCCCCTCGGCCAGGAACAGCCCCTCCGACGTCTCGAGGGACTTGCGCAGCTCGACGTCGCGCAGGTCGCGGTAATCCGCGAGCCGGGGATCGGCGGGGTCGGAGATCTCGATCAGGGTTGCCATGAGGGGACCAGCGTAGGCGCGGACCGGAATCCCCCACACATCCGTACGTTCCCCACTTATGCGGAGCTTCCCCACGCTCCGGAGGGTGGGAAAGCTGCGTACGAGTGGGGAAGTGTCCCCATCAGTGGGAACCAGCTGGCGACTAGAAGAAGTCCGGGTGGGCGACGCGGACGACCTCGCCGACGACGATGATCGCCGGGGGCTGGACGTTCTCGTCGGCCAGGGTCTTCTCGAGGGTCTCGAGGGTCGCCAGGACCGTACGTTCCGTGGGCATCGTGCCGTCGCAGATGACCGCGACGGGGGTGCCGGGCTCGCGGCCGCCATCGAGAAGAGCGGTCGCGATCGCGGGGGCGTTCTGGACGGCCATGAGGAGCACCAGAGTGCCGCCCAGGCCAGCGACCGCGGACCAGTTGGTCAGCGAGGTGGGGTCGCCCGGCGGGACGTGGCCGGAGATGACGGTGAACTCGTGCGCGACACCGCGGTGGGTCACGGGGATCCCGGCGACGCCGGGCACCGTCACCGGAGAGGTCAGGCCGGGGATGACGTGGACCGGGACGCCGGCCTCACGACAGGCGAGCACCTCCTCGAAGCCACGGCCGAAGATGAAGTTGTCGCCGCCCTTGAAGCGCGCGACCGCCTTCCCCTCCAGGGCAGCCTCGACGATGATCCGGTTGATCTCCTCCTGCTGGGCCGAGCGGCCGCGGGGGAGCTTGGCGACGTCGACGAGGTCGACGTCGGCGGGCAGCTCGGAGAGCAGCTCTCGCGGCGCCAGCCGGTCGGCCACGACGATGTCGGCCTCCATCAGGGCCTTGCGACCGGCGACCGAGATCAGCCCGGGGTCGCCCGGGCCGCCACCGATCAGGGTCACTCCGGGCACGCGCTGACGCTCGTGCGGAGCGATCAGGTCACCGGAGCGCAGCCCGTCGAGGATCCGGTCGCGTACGCCCGCGGAGCGCCGCGGGTCACGGTTGGCCAGCACGGCGATGGTCAGGTCGCCGTCCTGTCCGGTCGCCGGGGTCCAGGCGGTGGCCTGCGTGCCGTCGTCGGAGCGTACGCAGAAGATCCGTCGCTCCTCGGCGGCGGCCGAGATCTCCTCGTTGACGTCGGCGTTCTGGGTCGCGGCGATGACGTACCAGGCGCCGTCTAGCACGTCTGCCGAGAAGCGGGCCTGGTGCCAGGTGATCTCGCCCGAGCCGAGCAGCCCCTCCAGGGCAGGGGTCAGCGACGGCGAGACGACCTCGACCCGCGCCCCCGCGGCGATCAGCGCCGGCACGCGCCGTTGCGCCACCCGGCCACCACCCACGACGACCACCCTCCGCCCCTCCAGGATGAGGCCGGCGGGATAGGGAACGGCATGCTCTGAACTCATGGGTACATCCTCGCCCAACACCGGGGTGCGCCCTGACAACGGGTCGATTCGCGGACTACGTTGGTGGGCATGGCACTCGATCGTCCGGTGAAGCCGGATCCCTACTCGCTCATGCCCGCCCTGCCCTCCTTCACGCTGACCAGCGAGGACGTGACCGACGGCCAGCCGCTGAAGCAGGACCAGGTCTACGACGGTGGCAACACCTCCCCGCAGCTCAGCTGGAGCGGCGCGCCGGAGGGGACGAAGTCGTACGTCATCACCTGCTTCGACCCCGACGCGCCCACCCCCAGCGGCTTCTGGCACTGGGCCCTGGTCGACGTCCCGGCCGACGTGACCGAGCTTCCCGCCGGTGCCGGGGCCGGCAGCGCCGACCTCCCGGGCAAGGCGTTCCACGTCGCGACCGACTTCGGCACCAAGGAGTTCGGTGGCGCCGCTCCCCCGGCCGGTGACCAGGTCCACCGCTACTACTTCGTCGTCCACGCCGTCGGCGAGGAGACGCTGGGCGTGGACGACGAGGTCACCCCGGCCGTCGTCTCCTTCAACCTGGCCTTCAAGGCCCTGGCCCGCGCCGTCGTGGTGGGCACCTACCAGCACTGAGCTCCGACGTGGGAGTCCTGAGGTCACCCGGTGACCTCAGGACTCCCGCGTCAGCCAGATGCCAGGTGGGTCAGCATCGTCGGCGTACGGCGGTGCTCGACGTCGCCGGACAATCCGAACGCGAGGAACATCTCGCTCAGACACCGCTCGAACTGCCGCCTGCCGCTGAAGAACCTGCTGATGATCGCGCGGTCGGGGAACCCGGCGTGGATCAGGCCCAGCACCTCGCTCTGGCGCATCGTCAGCCTCCCGATCGCATCGGGATCGGCGTCGGGCGAGGCCTCGACCATCCGGGAGATGACCTCCGGGTCGACGACGACCTCACCCGACGCCACCCGGCCGACGACGTCGAGGAAGTGCGGGATGGTGCGTACGCGGGACTTGCGCAGGTAGCCGAGACCGCCGGTGCCGGTGCTGGCGAAGACAGCGGCCGCATAGGCCGTGTCGACCGAGTCGGCGAGCACGACGATGCCCATCTCCGGCACCTTCTCGTGCAGTCGGAGGGTGGCGCTGATGCCCTCGTCCTCCGGGCCCAGCCGGGCGTCGGTCACGACCAACGTGGGCAGCGTGTCGGTCGCGGCCTGGACGAGCGCCTCGGCGTCACCGGCGTCGGCGACCACCTGGTAGCCACCACGCGCGAGCAGGGCCGTGAGTCCAGCACGAAGAAGAGGCGACTCGTCGGCAACGACGACGCTCGGCTCATAGCTGGGCACAACGGCTCCGCTCGGTGCTGGGGGTAGCGGTCGAGACGCATTCTGTCGCACTTCCTCGCAAACCCCCGGTATCTCGGGTCCGTGTTCACATCGGTAGCCGAACGAAACCCCCGCCCGGTCAGAACTCCGGCGGCCCTTCGGAGGCTCGCTTGAGCAGCGTCTCGAAGGACGTCGGGTTGGCGAACTCGTCCTCCACCAGTGTCCGATGCGGCGCCGGGGTGGGCGTGCCACCCACGGCCAGCAGGGCAGCCAGCTCCGCGGCGGCACGATCGACCCGCTTGGGGAGCTCCGGGCCACCGGCGAAGTCCTCGGTGGCGGCGAAGACCCCGGTCGGGACGACCACCGCGTGCAGGTAGGCGAACAGCGGCCGCATCGCATGCTCGAGCACCAGCGAGTGCCGGGCGGTGCCGGCGGTCGCGGCGATCAGGACAGGCTTCGCGTCCAGGACGCCCTGCTCGAGTACGTCGAAGAACGTCTTGAACAGACCCGAGTAGGAGGCGGAGAAGACCGGTGTCACCGCGATGACGGCGTCGGCACGCCGCACCTGGTCGATGGCCGACTGGAGCGCCGGCTTGGCGAACCCGGTGAGCAGGTTGTCGGTCAGCTCGTGGGCCAGGCCGCGCAGCTCGACGTGCTCGACCTCGACCTCCGCGCCCCGGGCCTGTACGGCCCGGGTCGTGGCATCGCCGAGCATGTCGGCGAGCAGCTTGGTCGAGGACGGGACCGACAGCCCCGCGGAGACGACGACGATCCGGGTCACAGCTCCCCCTCGAGCACCTTGGCGACCTCCGGGTCGGTCAGGTCGCGGTCGGACGAGCCGGTGGCGGAGTCACCCTCGGCGTAGACGGTCGAGTCCTTCGCGCCGCCGGCCTTCTCCACCAGGGAGGCGTGGGTCGGGGCGTCCGGGACGCCGGGCTTGCGCAGCTTCGCGAACTCGGCGCGCAGGGTCGGCAGGATCTCACCGTAGAGATCAAGCTGCTCCAGCACCGTCTTCAGCGGCAGCCCGGCGTGGTCGAGCAGGAAGAGCTGACGCTGGTAGTCACCGACGTACTCGTGGAACGAGAGCGTCCGCTCGATGACCTGCTGCGGCGAGCCGACGGTCAGCGGGGTGGCCTCGCTGAAGTCCTCCAGCGAGGGGCCGTGGCCGTAGACCGGGGCGTTGTCGAAGTAGGGCCGGAACTCGTTGATCGCGTCCTGGGAGTTGTGCCGCATGAAGAACTGCCCGCCCAGCCCGACGATGGCCTGGTCGGCGGTGCCGTGGCCGTAGTGCTCGAAGCGCTGCCGGTAGAGCTGCACCATCTGCTTGGTGTGCGAGGCCGGCCAGAAGATGTGGTTGTGGAAGAAGCCGTCGCCATAGTACGCAGCCTGCTCGGCGATCTCGGGCGAGCGGATCGAACCGTGCCAGACGAACGGCGCGACGCCGTCCAGCGGCCGAGGCGTCGAGGTGTAGCCCTGCAGCGGCGTACGGAACCGGCCGGACCAGTCGACGACGTCCTCGCTCCACAGCCGGCGCAGCAGGGCGTAGTTCTCGATGGCCAGGTTGATGCCCTGACGGATGTCCTTGCCGAACCAGGGGTAGACCGGGCCGGTGTTGCCGCGGCCCATCATGAGGTCGACGCGGCCGTCGGTGAGGTGCTGGATCTTGGCGTAGTCCTCCGCGATCAGCACCGGGTCGGTGGTGGTGATCAGCGTGGTCGCGGTGCTCAGGATGATGTTCTCGGTCTTGGCACCGATGTAGGCCAGCGTGGCGGTCGGGTTGGATGCGATGAACGGCGGGTTGTGGTGCTCACCGGTCGCGAAGACGTCCAGGCCCACCTCCTCGGCATGCTTGGCGATCTCGACGGTCGCCTTGATGCGCTCGTGCTCCGTCGGGGTCCTACCGGTCGTCGGGTCCATCGTGACGTCACCGACGGTGAAGATGCCGAACTGCATACCCATGGTTCCCTGCCCCTTTCGTGGACTCTTCCACGATAGTTGAAATCCGAACTACTCGGCAAACAGTTGCTGCATCAACGTTATTCCAGAAAACCCCTTGGCGTACGCAGGCCCCGTTGTGCCAACGTACGTCAGGTGTCCGGGGCGCTGCATTCACAGCTGAGTCTTTACGCCGCGATCGCGACCAGCTCCTTCCGCCGCTACTCCACCTACACCGCGGCCACGCTCGCCGGGATCTTCACCAACTCGGTCTTCGGGATCATCCTCAGCTTCGCCTACCTGGCGCTGTGGGAGCAGAACCCGTCGGCGGGCGGCTACCAGGCCGACCAGGCGGTCACCTTCGTCTGGATCGGGCAGGCGCTGCTGATGACGATCGCGCTGTGGAGCGGCGGCTCGACCGACGACCTCGCCGAGCGGATCCGCAACGGCGACATCGCCGTCGACCTCTACCGTCCCGTCAGCGTCCTCGGCTGGTATCTCGCCGCCGACCTCGGCCGTGGGCTCTACCACTTCGCGACCCGGGGCGTGGCGCCGACGATCATCGGCGCGCTGCTCTTCGGGCTGGTCATGCCCTCCCCCGCTGGCGCGGTCGGGTTCCTGGTCAGCGTCACGCTCGCGGTGGTGGTCAGCTTCGCGGTCCGCTTCCTCTTCGCCGCCAGTGCGTTCTGGCTCCTGGACGCGACCGGTCCGCGGGTGCTGCTGAGCGTGCTGGCCACCTTCTTCAGCGGCCTGACGCTGCCGCTCAACCTCTTCCCCGACGGCCTGCGCCAGGTCGCGCTGGCGCTGCCGTTCGCCTCCTACATCCAGACCCCGGCCGACATCTGGCTGGGCCGCCACACCGGGCTCGACATGCTCGCCGCGATCGGGCTGCAGGTCCTGTGGGCGGTCGTCCTCCTGGGCGTCTGCGCGCTCGTGCTGCGTGCCGCGACCCGCAAGGTGGTGGTCCAGGGTGGTTGAGCACGTTGCACACTCGGTGCGCGCCTACTGGCTCATCGCGGCGCTGTGGATCCGGGCGGCGATGGCCTATCCGGTCTCGTTCTGGACGATGACGGTCGGTGGCGTACTGATCACCTTCCTCGACTTCGTGGCGATCTGGCTGATGTTCAGCCACATCGACACCTACGGCGGCTTCACGCTGCGCGAGATCGCCCTGCTCTACGGGGTCACCTCGATCGCGTTCCGGGTCGCCGACATGCTGGTCGGGAGCGTCGAGAAGATCGGCCGATACGTACGCAGCGGCGATCTCGACGCGATGATGACCAAGCCGGTCCCGGTGCTGGTGCAGCTGTGCGCCGACCGGTTCGAGCTGCGCCGGCTCGGCCAGATCGCTCAGGGCATCGTGGTCTTCGCGTGGGCGGCGCCGATCGTGGAGTGGAACCCTCAGCGCCTGCTGGTGCTCGTGGTGGCGCTCGTCTCGGGTGTGGTCATCTACTTCTGCGTGTTCGTGACCTTCTCGACGATCCAGTTCTGGACCACGGACGCCTCCGAGTTCGCCAACGCCTTCACCTACGGCGGCAACACGATCATGCAGTACCCGATGACGATCTTCCCGCGCGAGGTCGTCCGGTCGCTGACCTACCTGCTGCCGCTGGCGTTCGTGAACTGGTATCCATGCCTGTTCCTGCTCGGCCTCACCGACCCTTACGGCGCTCCGGACTGGTTCCGGTTCGCTTCGCCCCTGGCCGCGCTGGCGCTGGTCGGTCTGACCGCGCTCGTGTGGCGTCAGGGGCTTCGTCGCTATCGATCCACCGGGAGCTGATGTGGCACTGATCGAGGTGCGGGACCTGTCCCGAGACTTCACGATCCGCAAGAAGGCGGGTCCGTTGAGACGTACGTCGGTGGTGAAGCACGCCGTGCACGACCTCTCCTTCGAGATCGACGCCGGTGAGATGGTCGGCTACATCGGGCCCAACGGCGCCGGGAAGTCGACAACGATCAAGATGCTCACCGGGATCCTGGTGCCGTCCGGCGGGTCGGCGCGGGTGGCGGGCCTGGAGCCCTCCCGCCAGCGCAGGGAGCTGGCCCGGCGGATCGGGGTGGTCTTCGGGCAGCGTACGTCGCTGTGGTGGGACCTGCCGCTGCGCGACTCCTTCGAGCTGCTGCGGCGGATCTACCGGATCCCCGACAAGACCTTCCGCCGCAACCTCGAGGACCACGTCGCACTGCTCGACCTCGGCGAACTGATGGACACCCCGGTCCGGCAGCTCAGCCTGGGGCAGCGGATGCGCGGCGACATCGCCGCGGCGCTGCTCCACGACCCCGAGATCCTCTATCTCGACGAGCCGACGATCGGTCTGGACGTCATCTCAAAGGGGCGCCTGCGGGAGTTCCTGCGCGCCCTCAACCACGAGCGTGGGACGACCCTGATGCTCACCACGCACGACCTGCAGGACATCGAGGCGCTGTGCGACCGGGTCATCGTCATCGACCACGGCACCGCCGTCTTCGACGGCCCCCTGCCCTCCCTGCGAGCCAACGGCGACGCCTCCCGCACCCTCGTCGTCGACCTCGTCGATGAGGCCTCCCCCATCGCCATCGAGGGCGCGCGGGTCGTGAAGGTCGAGGGCCCCCGCCAGTGGCTCTCCTTCCCCGCCGGCGCCTCCGCCGCGCCGCTGGTCGCGCAGGTCGCCGCCGCGTACGACGTCGCCGACCTGTCCATCCAAGAGCCCGACATCGAGGCCGTCATCCGGCAGCTCTACTCCCGCTGAGATTGCTGATATCAATCTCCCCATGAGCACCGGATCCGACATCTCGATCCACGCCCTGGTCGAGCTGGGACGTTGGCACCAGGCCCTCCCGCTGATCGAGGCGCAGCTCGGGCAGCGGCCGCAGGACGTCGGGCTCCTCACACTGTTGGCGCAGTGCCTCATCGGGCTCGAGGACTACCGCGGTGCCCTGAGGGTTGCCAACCAGCTGGTGAGCACCGCACAGGATGCCGAGTGGGGATATCGCATCCGCGCGATCGCCTTCGACCACCTCGGCGGGCACGCGGAGGCGATCAGCGCGGCGACCGAGGCCGTCCGGCTCGCACCGGACAACTGGCGGACGCATGACACCTACGCCCAGGTCGCGTTCGACCTGCCCGAGACGTTCGAAGATGCGGCCCACTACCGATACGACGCCCACCGTGCGGCGCACGAGGCCGTACGTCTCGCGCCGAACGAACCGGACGCACACGTCACCTTGGGCCTCGTGTCGCAGAAACGCGGCCAGCGCGCGGTCGCCCGGAAGGCCTACGAGACCGCGCTCGCCCTAGATCCTGAGCACGCACCGGCACGCAACAACCTCACGACCACGACCAACCTGCTACGCCTCAGCACGTCTGTCACCGGGTATGCACAGGCCCTCCGTCATGCCCCCGATCTCGAAGTCGCCAAGCAGAACGTCGATACGCTGGCCCAACTGTTCAGGCTGCCTCTGCTGGCCGTCTCGGTGACCTGCTTCGTGCCCGGATACCTGCTCGTCCTCTCCACTGACGGCCCGTCGGTCCGGTCGGCTCTGGTCGGTGTCGGGATGATCGCGACCATCGCCGCGTATGTCACCTACTTCTTTCACCGCATCCCGCGCTCCATCCGCGGCTACTTCGCCCGCCAGCTCGTCACCGCCGAGCAGCTCGGGCGCGCGGCGCTGTGGATCTGGGCTCCGATCGCGACCGTCGCGGTCTGCTTCCTCCCCGTCGGCGACGACCTTGCGAGCGCCGCGGCACTCGGGATGATGTTCCTCGGGATGTGGACCGGCATGCGCATCCTCGTGCTGGCATCTGAGTAACGGGCATGCGACTCGTTCCTTGCAGGTGGTATCAATCTGCACATGCCCGACCCACTGATCGACAGCCTGCTTCGCGCCGTTGCGGCGTCGCCCGACGATGCCACCCTACGGCTGCACCTGGCGCAGCTGCTCGTCGATGCCAGTCGGGGCGCGGAGGCGATCGAGCATGCGGCGACGGTTCTTCAGCAGGACCCGGGATCCGCACAGGCTCGGGAGCTGATGGCACAGGCGCTCAACCCACCACCGACCTCGACAAGCCCTGCCCAACCCAGTGCCCCGGAGCGGTTTGATTGGAACGCCGCGGCAGAGGATCTCGGTGATGTCGTGCCACCGATGTTCGCGACATCGTCGGTCGTGGAGTCGGAGGTTCCAGCGTACGACGTCGAGCGCTCCCGGATGACCCTTGCCGACGTGGGTGGGATGAAGGAGGTGAAGAAGCGACTCAACGCTGCGTTCCTGGCGCCGATGCGCAACGAGAAGCTGCGGACGATGTATCAGAAGTCCCTCCGTGGCGGTCTGCTTCTCTACGGTCCTCCGGGATGCGGCAAGACCTTCATCGCCCGAGCCCTGGCCGGCGAGCTGGGCGCTCAGTTCATCTCGGTCTCGATCGCCGACGTGCTGGACATGTATATCGGCAACTCCGAGAAGAACGTCCACGAGCTCTTCGAAACGGCGCGCGCCTCTGCCCCATGCGTGGTCTTCCTAGACGAGGTCGACGCCATCGGGCACAAGCGGAGCCGGCTCAACTCCGACGGGATGCGTACCGCCGTCAACCAGTTGCTGACCGAGCTCGACGGCGTCCAGGCCAGCAATGAAGGTGTCTTCGTACTCGCTGCTACGAATGCTCCTTGGGACGTCGACCCTGCCTTGCGGAGGCCAGGACGCTTCGACCGTACGTTGTTGGTGCTCCCGCCGGACCTGGAGGCACGTACCGCGATCTGGCAACTGCACCTCACTGAGCGTCCGGTGGCGGGGATCGACCTCAAGCGCCTTGCCAAGGCGACCGACGGCTACACCGGCGCCGACATCGCCCATGCCTGCAACAGCGCTGCCGAGATCGCGCTGATGGAGGCCGCGGAGACGGGCGACGTCCGGATGATCTCTCAGGCCGACATCGAGGCCGCGCTCAAGGACATCCGGCCGTCGGTCGGGCCGTGGTTCGAAACCGCCCGCAACATCGTGATGTTCGCAAACGAGGACGGTTCGTACGACGAACTGGCGAGATACATGCGGAAGAACCGCCGGCTGTGACCGACGACGTGCACGACATCCGGCGGGTCGGCGCTCGGATCGAGTCGCTGCTCGAACTGCGCCGCTGGAACGAGGCCCGCCCGCTCGTCGAGACGCTGTTGGCGCAGCGACCCGATGAGGCGGGCCTGCACGCCCTGCGGGCTCAGTGCCTGCTCGGCCAGGGCGACCACGCCGCTGCGCTCGAGGCTGCGAACCGGGTCATCGCCCTCGCCCCGGAGGACGAGTGGGGCCACCGCCTCTGCGCCCTCGTGCTCGGCGAGATGGACCTGGACCAGGAAGCGGTCCGCGCGGCCGACGAGGCGGTCCGGCTGGCGCCCGACGAGTGGCGGACCCACAAGGTATTCGCCGAGGCGGCAATGGACGTGCCAGAGCGCTCACTCGACGCACTGCGCGCGGCCCACGAGGCTGTGCGCCTCGCCCCGAACGAAGCCGTCAGCCACACGACGCTCGGGATCGTGGCTCAGTCACGCAACGACTACACGACGGCGAAGGCTGCGTACGAGCGGGCGCTCGCCATCGATCCCGACCAGTCCGCGGCACTCAACAACCTCACCGTGCTGCAGGGCACCATCAACCTCAGGCGCGCCGTTCGCGGCCTGGCGCAGTCGCTGCGCAGCGACCCGCACTCCGAGATAGCCCGCCGCAATCTCGACCGCCTGGCGATGGCCTTCCCTCTGCGGCTCTACGCGGCCTCGGTGATGGCACTCCTCGCTGGGCTGCTGATCGTGCGCATCTCCGGCGGCCCGAACCCGGCGAGCTGGGCGGTCGCGCTTCTGCTCCTCGGTGGGATCAGCGCATATGCCGTCCTGACCGCGCACATTGTCCCCCGATCGGTGCGCGGCTACTTCGGTCGCCGGCTCGTCGGCTCCTTCGGCGCCTGGTGGAACTGGTTCGTCTGCCTCGCAGGCGTCGCGATCGCCGTGTGCACCTGCCTGCTTCCCCACGGTGAGGTGATCGGCATGATCGCGCTGCGGCCGATCTTGTTCGGTGCGGTGATCACGGGGGTGATGTTCGTGGTGAACCGCTCGCGCGCCTGACTCTGCTCGTGCTCGGGACCGCGCCCACCCTGGGGAGGGGTGTCCGAAACCGAAGCGCCTCGAGTCGGCTCGTCATAACGAGCCGACTCGACGTCAGTTGGCGCCGACTTGGCTGGCTTCTGCCGCGGCGCCCAGCTCGGCGAGGGTCTGTCGGAGGCGGTCGAGGAGGGAGTCGACGGACGCTGCCGCCACCACGGTGTCGGGGTAGCGGACGCGGACGGCGAGGCCGGTGTGGGTGCGGGAGAACCAGATCTGCACGTCGTCGGCCAGGGTCGAGGCGGAGATGTGCTGGGCGTCGCGGTCGAGGTGGGCCGAGCCGCCGGGGACATGGCGGTAGTCGACCCAGGAGACGACGAAGACGTCGTTGCGGGTCTGCACCAGCGGCTCGGTGAGCGAGCCGAGGACCTGGTCGAGCGGCACCGACCCGAGGCGTACGCCATGACGGACCGCGTCGCCGGCCTCGGCCAGGCCCAGATCGGTGAGCGAGGCAGGGACGGTGAGCGGGACGGTGGTGGTGTACCAACCGATCGAGCGGGCCAGCGGTTCTGCAGAGCGGGTGGAGACCGGCGCCATCGTCTCCAGCCGGTCACCGCCGCCGAGGTCGGAGATCGCGGTGGCGAGGGCCGCGAGCACCGCGGCGTACGTCGAGGCACCGCTGTTGCGGGCGCGGGCGCCGATACGGTCCATCAGGTCGGCGTCGGCCAGCCGGACCACGGCAGTGGCCTGAGCGGCCCGCTCCCCCGGCTCGAGGCCGAGCGGCAGCGGGAAGGTCGGCAGTTGGTGGCCGCGGCTGCCGAGGAACTCACCCCAACCGCGCAGCAGCGGGTCGTCGGCGCCGACCCAGGCGGGGCCGTCGGCTCCCTGCGCGACGGCTTCCAGGAACGACCTCACCGGCGGCAGCGACGGCTCGTCGCCGCCCTCGGTGAAGGTGGCGTAGAGGTCGGCGAGCTCCTCCACCGCGACCGCGACCGAGTGGGCGTCGCAGTGCAGGTGGTCCATGCCGAGGACGATCGTGGAGCGGTCGGGCCGGGAGATCGCGGCCGGCAGGAAGGCCGGGTAGGCGAACGGCCGGCACCGCTCGTCGAGGGCGGCGTGCAGCGCAGCGCGGGTCTCCTCGACAGTGCTGGTGTGGCCCACGGAGGTCACCGACCAGGTCAGGGTGCCGGGGTGGTGCCGGCGGGCCTGTAGCCCCTCGGACCCGGCGACGACCTCGAGCTGCAGGCTGCCGTGGCGGGCGAGGAAGGCCCGCCAGGTGCGAGACAGCGCGACCGGCTCGATGGGGCCGTCGACGTCGAAGGCGGCGGCCAGCCAGACGGTCGGCGCTCCGGCCATCGCGCCGGCGAGGTGGTTGCGCTGGTTGAGCGAGAGCTCGGCGGGCACACCGTGGGCGGGAGCGGAGAGGTCCCAGCGGAGCAGCGTGCCCGGCCGGGGCTCCCACAGGTCAGCGGTCGTGACCAGCATGTCCGGTCCCGATGATCTGGTCCGCGTCGACAGAGCGCACCGGCAGGCCGAGGTCGGCGAGCACATCGTGGAGCGCCTCGAAGAAGGTCGCCACCGCCCGTCCGCCCTGCTCGGTGTCGGGGCTCTGGGTGGCCAGCTCGAAGCGGTCGGCGAAGCGGTTGACCCACAGGCTCGCGTTGGCGGTACGCCCCTCGCCGGTGAAGTGCAGACCGGTGTCGAACGGGGTGGTCCCGGCGCCGGGGAACTTGCGTACGTCGAGGTAGGAGACCATCTGGGGGCTGGCCAGCTCGGTCGGCGCGAGCACCCCGCCGGCGACCATCGCGCCCAGCGCGACGTGGACCGGGGTGCGGGCCAGCTCGCGGGCGGTGCCGAAGGCCTTCTCCGCCGCGAGCACGGTCTCGGCGAAGGTCTCCCCCAGCGGCATCGAGACGGGGGCGAAGTTGCAGAACCAGCCGTGCGACATCGCGGTCTGCTGCGACCGAGTGCCCAGCACCGTGATCCCCAGGTAGTCCGAGCTGCCGGTCAGGCGCTGCTCGACGTGAGCCAGGAGCGCGAAGACGCCGCTGGTGAACCGGCCGCCGGCGGCGCGGCAGAGCTCCTCGAGCGAATCCACCGCCTCACCTTCGAGCGCGGTCCACGACCGGATCCGGACCGGCGCGGTCTCGCCCGGGGCCAGCCCGAGGTCGACCGGGAACCGCGGCAGCCTGCCGCCGTGGCGCGAGACGATGTCGGCCCACTCGCGCACCGCCGGCGTCTCCGCGTCGCACTCGGCGGCGAGCTGCTGCTCGGCGGCTGCGTACGTCACGAAGCTGTCGGCCTCCGGCAGGTCCGGCGACGGGGCTCCCAGGGCCGCGGCATAGGCCGCGCCGAGCTCGGCGGGGACCATCAGCTGCGAGGCGCCGTCGGTGAAGGCGTGGTCGCAGCCCCAGAAGTAGGTGAAGCCCTCCTCGCGCACGATCGCGCCGAGCAGGAACGGCGTCCAGGAGTCGGGGCGGCACTGCTCGTCCCACAGGCTGACGAGCAGGTCCTGCCAGCCTCCGGACCAGTCGGCCGGCGCCTCGACCTCGACGGCCTCGAACGCGATCGCCTCGACGGGCACGAGGTGTCGCACCGGCGTGGCGCCGGAGAGGTCGAACCAGGTGCGCAGCCCCTCGTGACGACCGACGAACGAGGTCAGCGCCTCGGTGTAGGCCGCCTCGTCGAAGGCCACGTCGAACTCGCCGCAGGTCCCGGTCCAGGCCCGGTGCACTCCGCCGGAGGCGACCTTGGCGCGGTAGGCGTTGAGATGGTCGGCCTGCAGGAAGGAGGGGGCTCCGGGAGAGACCGGCGCGGCGTCGGCCGCGGCCCGGCACTCCGCCGTCGGGCGCAGCACGACCACCCGGCCCGGAGCCGGCGAGAGCCCTGCGAGCGCCCCGATCCTCATGCCGCCGCCTCCGTCGAGGAGAACAAAGAATACGGACCCGGCGGCATGAGCCCGATTGTCGTTCGCTGACGCTCACTCATGCGGTGCCCTCCAGCTCGGCGGTCTCGGGCTGCGCGATCTCCTCCAGGAGCCCGCTCATCCCGCCGATCAGGTCGCGCACGACCCGTTCGGCGGCGACGGTCTCGGGGTAGCGCGTCGAGATGTTGAGACCGTCCCGGTCACGCACGAGCCACAGGTAGACCTCGTCGTCGGCGCGGACCGGGGCCCGCAGCGTACGGGCGTCCCACTCGTTCCAGCGCTCGGCGCCGGCGATGAAGCGGGTGTCGACGAAGGTGACCACGAAGTGCGGCGCGTCGTCGACACCGAGCAGGTCCGCGACCCGCGCGAACGGCTGCGGGACCAGCGGCTTCGCCGCGGCGAGCGCGGCCTGGACACGGCCGGCGACCTCGGGCAGCGTGGTCGCGCCGGTGATGTCGAGGGTGATCGGGACGAGGCCGACGTACCAGCCGACCGCGGCGGCGTGCTCGGCGGTGTAGCGGGTGTGCATCGGCGCCACGAAACGCATCCGCTCCACGCCGTGCTGGGCCCGCAGGACGTACGCCATCGCGCCCATCATCCCGGCCTGGAAGGAGACACCGGCGCCCTTGCACAGCTCGCCCAGGGCGCGGGCCTGGCGGGGGTCGCCGAGCCACTGCGACAGGCTGGCCTGCGTCAGCGGCGACGCCGAGGCGGGTACGTCGGTGATGCCCGTGACCGGGAAGTCGGCGAACCGCAGGCTGCCGTCGGGACCGGTCAGCCAGTCGCGCCAGACCCGCACCGACTCGCTCTCCAGCGACATCGCCTCGCCGGTGACCCGCTCCTCGGCAGCATGGTCGACATGGCTGCCGGTGGTGGCCACGGACAGCTCCGCGAACAGCTCGCCGGCCAGCGCCCGCTCGTACAGCGAGGCGATCTCCTCGAACCAGAGCAGCTGGGAGTAGGCGTCCATGACGCCGTGGTCGGCACCGAAGACCAGAGTGAAGCCGTCGGCGTCGGCCACCGTCGCGAAGACGACGTAGGGCCAGGCCGACGGGTCGATGTGATCGGCGAGGAAGTCCGAGAGGCAGCCCCGGGCGTCCTCGCCGTCGAACCGGCCCAGAACGGTGGTGGTCACGGACACGTCAGCAGCGGCGACCGCACGACGGCGCCGGCCGGCGGCCGTCTCCTCGACGGTCCCGCGCAGCGCCTCGTGACGCCCGATCCAGGCGCGGAGCGCGAGGCCGAGCGCCTCGGTGTCGAGCTGCCCGTGCAACCGCATGATCGAGCCGATCCAGGAGCCGGCCTCGGCGGTGTCGAGGTGCAGCTCGTGGTTGTGGGACAGTCGGCGGTCGTCGTCGGCCCAGGCGCTCGGCTCCGCAGCGGGGATCCACGCGGTCACCTCGCCCGGGGGTACGTCGTACGCGGACAGCTCGGTGTACTCCATCGGAGGTGGAGTTCCTCTCTGAGGTGGGGGGCTCGTTGCGGCAAAACGTCATCTCGGGGACCGGAACGAACCTCAAGAACGCCGTAGCCCGAGAAGGCGACCCGCCTGGGACGACAGCGATGTCGTCCACGTCGCGGCCTATTGTGCACACAGGTCCGCACCCGAATTCGACCGCCCCCGGACGTGGGAATCGCCACACTTCTTTATTGCCCCCGGGGGTTTACATGACGTATCGACTCCGATTGACTCCTCCCCCTGCGCGCGCTATCGCTGTGTGATCTCGCCGGGCCTCTGCCCGGCCGCCCGCCAATCTCGAGGACTCCCCCATGCCCGTTGCCACCCGTGCACCGATCGACAACTCCGGCCGCCTGCAGTTCGCCGACGACCTCTTCGCCCGCCGTCATCGCGGTCTCGGAAGTCCGATCGCCAACCAGTGGATCTGGCGGCTCAACAGTCCCTACGACGCCGACCGGCTGCGCTACATCGCGGCCGGCCTGGCCGAGGGCGGGCTGTCGCGGAAGCTGCACCGGGCGAGGTTCCCCGGGGCCCGCGACCTGTGGACCAACGCCGACCGCGAGCCGTCGCTCGAGCTCTACGAGGAGATCCTCCCCGTCGCCGAGATCACCGACTGGCTCCAGGAGCGTCACAGCGACCACCTCGACCCGCACGAGGGCCTGACCTACCGGCTCACGGCCATCAACCTCGACGACGGCACCTCGGTCGTCTCGATGCTGCTCGCCCACGCGGTCGGCGACGGTGGCTCTGTCCTCGACGCCGTGTCCCGGGCCTCCCGCGGCGAGCCGCTGCGGCTGCCGCCCGCTCCCGCCAAGGGCTGGGATCGCCTCCGCGCCGAGGCCGCCGACAGTCGCGCCCAGTGGCGTGCCGTCCGCGACTGGACCAAGGCTCGCCGTCAGGCGAAGAAGGACGGCACCGCGGCCCTGGCCACCAAGGCGCCCCGCGTCTACCCCGAGGCCAGCCCGAACCCGACACCCGAGGCTTGGCGGATGCCGCGGATGATCTCCGAGTTCGACACCGAGACGATGACGAAGATCGCCGCCGAGCACGGCGGTTCGACCAACGCCTGGTTCATCAACGTGGTCGCCGACCTGCTCGTCCGCATCGACCACGTGCCGGTCGACCGGGGCGACGTCCCGGTCTCGCTGCCGATGAGCGACTTCCAGCCCGGGGACGTACGTTCCAACTCGACCAGGGTGGCCATGGTCGAGGTGCCCCGTGACGTGCTCGACAAGCGCGATCTCGCCGAGATCAAGAAGCTCTCCAAGGCGGCCTACATCCGCCTCGGCCAGGCCGGCCCGGGGCTGGTCCCGGTGCCGCTGGCGATGATGCAGATGCTGCCCGACGCCGTGCTCGACAAGCTCCCCCAGCCGCCGGCCGCGGCGTGCATGGCCTCCAACCTGCCTCAGCTCCCCGACGACTACCGCTACGCGATGGGTGAGGACGTGCGCCTCGTGGCCGGCCTCGCCGGCTACCAGAACGCGACCGCCCAGGACGCCTACGACGTCGGCGGCGGGATCATCTCCTGGCTGATCCAGTCGGGGCCGCGTACGACGCTCAACCTGGTCGCTGCCGAGCCCGACCGCGTGCCCGACCTGGACTTCCTGAAGAGACTGGTCGTCGAGGAGCTCGGCTCGTGGGGTCTGACCGTCGAGGTGTGGTGACGTGCCCGCCCCCGAGATGCTGCCCTCGCTTCCGCCCGCGAGCCTCGGCGCCCGCCCGGCACCGTTCGCTCCCGAGCCCACCAACCGGCTGACGTACGACGACGAGGTCTTCCTCCGCTCCGCGACCGTGATCGGCGTCCCGGTCGTGGGCCAGACCGCCTGGCGGTTCCCCACCGAGATCCCGGTCGAGGCGGTCCAGGACCTGGTCGACGAGCTGGCCAAGGGCCCGCTCAACCGCCTCGTCGTACGTCCCACGGTCGTCGGCGCGCGCTCCCGCTGGGTGCCGGCGAAGACCGCCGAGCCGGTCCGCCTGCACCCCGACCGGATCAAGCCGGACCAGGTGGTCGGCTGGCTCGACAGCACCGCCGACGAGGTGCCGTTCGACCCGGTGAAGGGCCCGCTGTGGGCGTTCTTCATGTCCCACACCACCGACGGCGGCACGGTCGTGGCCTACAACGCCTCCCACATCGTCTGCGATGGCGGGATGAAGCTCGGCGCCGTGATCGCGGCGGTACGCCGCCAGCACCTGCCGCGGCTCCCCGCCTCCGAAGCGGAGCCGGAGGTCACCCGCAAGGACGACTGGCGCGACGCGCGCACGATGGCGCGCGCCGCCGTACGCGGCCTGCGGGAAGCCCGGAAGGCCGGGAAGCTCCCCGTGCTGGAGGCCCAGTCCTCCGAGAAGCGGCCGCTGCCCGACCCGCGGGCCGACGACGATGTCGTCCACGAGGTCGCTTTCGCCGGTGCCGACTGCCCCGTCGAGGAGTGGAACGCGGCCGCGGAGCGGGCCCGTGGCACCTCCAACGCGCTGCAGGTCGCGATCTCGGTCGAGGTGCTCCTCGAGGCCGGGATCGTACGCCCCGGCGAGCCGGTCAAGATGTCGCTGCCCGTCTCGCTGCGCGGCGAGGGCGACCTGCGCTCCAACGCCACCTCGGGCGTCTCGATCGCGGTCGAGACCGAGCTGCGCGACGGCGTCGGCCGGGTCACCGACCTGGCTCACATCCGGGAGCGGTCGAAGAGGGAGTTCTCCGCGCTCTTCAAGGGCACCCGCCCCGACCCGATCGCCCACATCGCGCCGCTGGCCCAGATGATCCCGGACAAGCTCGCGAAGCCGCTGCTCAAGGGGGTCGTCACGCCGCTCGGTCTAGCGTCCAACCTGGGCCGTCCCGACCCCGACTTCGTGGCGCCGTTCGGCGTCGCAGCCGACTCGATCGTCTTCCGCGCCCTGGCGCTCGGCGCGACCCGCGGCGAGCTGCGCCGGATGCGCGGCGGGGTGACGTCGTGGTGGTGCGAGGTGGGTGACACTGGTCGAAGCGGAGCCCGAGACGGTGGAGTCTGCAGCTTCGGCGTCCGCGCACTAGACCCCGACGCGGTCCCCGACTCCGAACGGCTGAAGGAGATCGTGACCACCGTCTACGGACGCTGGGGCCTGGTGCCGACCTTCTGGTGAGAGGATGCCTTCATGACGATCGACGTACTCGGTGAGCCCTACACCGTGGAGACCATCGAGCTCGCGGACGACTTCGAGGGCACGGTCGTGGCCACGCTGGTCAAGCGGCCGGCCGACGGCGACGCCAAGGGTGCCGTCCTCTACGTCCACGGCTTCTCCGACTACTTCTTCCAGAAGGAGTACGCCGAGTGGTGGACCGCCCGCGGCTACGACTTCTACGGCCTGGACCTGCGCAAGTACGGTCGCTCGCTGCTGGAGCACCAGTCGGGGACGTACGTCGGTGACCTCGTCGAGTACTTCGACGAGATCGACGCCGCCTGGGAGCGGATCACCGAGCGCGACGGGCACTCCCACATCATGCTCAGCGCCCACTCCACCGGCGGCCTCACGGTCTCGCTGTGGGCCGACGACCGCCAGCCCGACGCGCTGGCCGGGATGGTGCTCAACTCGCCGTGGCTCGACCTGCAGGGATCGTTCCTGCTGCGCTCGGTCGCCAGCCCGGTCGTGCGCCGGGTCGGCCACCGGGCCCCGATGCGTGAGCTCGGCCGCGACGTCAGCGGCTTCTACACCATGTCGCTCCACGTCGAGCACGACGGCGAGTGGGAGTTCGACCTCGGGCTCAAGCCGGTCGGCTCCTACCCGATCCGGCTCGGCTGGCTCAAGGCGATCCGCGACGGCCACGCCCGGCTCCACCGCGGTCTGAACGTGAAGGCTCCAGTGCTGGTGCTCTCCTCCGACCGCTCCAGCAAGCCGAAGGCGATGGGCGAGATCGTCCACTCGACCGACATCGTGCTCGACGTACGCCAGATCCGGCGCTGGTCGACCGCCATCGGCAGCCACGTCACCTACATCGCGGTCCCCGGGGCGAAGCACGACGTGATCCTGTCGCGTCCCGAGGTCCGCAAGCAGGCCTACGCCGAGATCGAGCGGTGGCTGGCGGCGTACGGCGTCTGAGCCCGGCTGAGCCCGGCTGAGCCGGGTCAGTCGAGGGTCGTCTTCGGGCCCTTGAACCACCTGCGCGCCGACAGCCTCCACCACAGGCCGAGGACAACCAGCGAACCGACCGTGAGGATCGGCGCGTAGTTGACCGACGCCCAGGAGAAGTCGTCGCTGGTGATCCAGCCGGACGGCACGAACGGCAGGACGAAGTAGACCGAGATGATCGCGATCTCGGCGACCGCGACCAGGTTGAGCCACTTGTAGTGGCGGCCGAGGGTCCACTGCCCGGTCTCGAAGGAGTCCCCGGCCCGCCAGCGCAGGAAGATCGGGATGGCGAAGGCGAGGTAGAGGCCGATCACCGCGACCGAGGTGATCGCGTAGAAGGCCAGCGGGATGCCGCCAACTCCCCACAGCGCCGGGAGCGTGATGACCGCGCCGACGACCGCCACCAGGAGCACCGCGTTCACCGGGACCTTCCTGGTCGGGCTGACCTTCGCCCACAGCGAGGAGCCGGGCACAGCGCCGTCGCGGGCGAAGGCGTACGTCATCCGGGAGGCGCTGGTGAGACAGGCGGTGGCGCAGAAGAGCTGCCCGGCGGTGGAGATCAGCAGCACCACGAAGTGCCAGGAGGTGGGCAGCGCCTGGCCGAAGATCACGTCGACCGCGCCACCGCCCGCGCTCACGCCCTCGGGGTCCTGAACCGCGAAGAGGAAGGCCAGCAGCAGGACGTACCCGCCGACCGCGGAGTAGAAGATCGAGCGCCAGATGCCCTTCGCGGCGCCGTCGGCGGCGCCCTGGGTCTCCTCGGAGAGGTGGGCGGAGGCGTCGAACCCGGTGATCGTGTACTGCGTCAGCAGGAACCCGAGCGGGAGCACCAGGAACCAGTACTTCGCGTCGGCGTAGCCGGAGTTGTTGATCCGCTCCGTGAAGACGTAGGCGAAGCTCTGGTGGTCGTCCGGGACGATGATGAGCACCAGGACCACGATTGCGGCGCCGGCGACGTGCCACCACACGGAGATGTTGTTGATGACGGCCAGCAGGTGGCTGGAGTAGATGTTGGCGAGCGCGGCCAGCACCAGGATGGCCAGGAAGATCAGGTAGACCCGGCCCAGGGAGTAGCCCTCGGCCCAGCTCTCGCTCAGAGTCGAGAGGGTGAGGTCGAGGAAGGTGGCAGCGCCGTACGCGACGCTCGCGGTGACCGCGAGCAGGCCGATCAGGTTGAGCCACCCGGTGAAGAAGCCGGCCGCCGGGCCGCCGAGCTTGGCCGCCCACCAGTAGATGCCGCCCGAGGTCGGGTACGCCGAGACCAGCTCGGACATGGTGAACCCGATGATCAGGATGAGGCCGGCGATGATCGGCCAGCCCCACGAGATGGCCACCGGTCCGCCGTTGTTCCAGGCCTGGCCGAACGTGGTGAAGCATCCGGCCAGAATCGAGATGATCGAGAACGAGATGGCGAAGTTCGAGAACCCCGACCAGGTGCGGGACAGCTCCTGCTTGTAGCCGAGACGGGCGAGATGTGCTTCGTCGTCGAGCTGGGTCGGCTCGACGGTTTCAGGTGCCTCGGACATGGCACGCCTCCGGATTCCGTGGGGGTGGATGTGCCTGAGGCTAGAAACGGTCCGTGGCGGTCGTGGTCGCGCCAGGTAACGGCGCTGTGAAAGATCCGTCCTTGAGCGCCACCCCGGTCGCGCCGAGCGCCCGGGCTCCGGCGACCAGGCTCGCGATGGTGCGCGCGGCGGTCGCATGGTCCAGGCCGTGGGGTGGACGGATGTTGGAGACGCAGTTGCGCGCCGAGTCGACGACGCCCGGCCGTGGGTCCCAGGTGAGGTAGGCGCCAAGCGAGTCGCTGGACGACAGCCCCGGCCGCTCCCCGATCAGCACCAGGACCAGCCGCGCGCCCAGGGCCTGACCGATGTGGTCGCCCAGCGCCACTCGGGCCTGGGTCGCGACCACCGGCGCGGCGACGGTCGTGGCGCTGTCGAGGAGCGGGACCAGGTACTCCAGGAGCGGCACCGCGTGCTTCGCCACCGCCTCGGCGGAGAGGCCGTCGGCGACGACGACCGCGACCTCGGCCTCGCCAGGCTCGAGGTCCAGGTCGGTGCCGGGCACCCGTCCGAGGTCCGGCCGGGTCAGGTAGGTGGCCCGGTCCGGAGCCGCGGAGGCGACCACGCGCGGCGTACCCAGTCCCAGGCCGTCGAGCGCCTCGACGAGCGCTTCGACGTCGAGCGGGAGATGGACCGCGTCGCGAGCCGCGGCATGGGCGGCGCCGAAGGAGAGGACCTCGGCGGTCGGGACTGAGTTGCCGGCCCGGCCGAGCCCGATCCGCGCCGGCGTGGACCGGCGCAACGGCTCCCAAAAATCGCTCATCGTGCCAGCTCCTTCAGCACCGTGGCAGCCGGATCGATGTCGCGTACGGAACCGTCCGGGTCGAGCAGGCCTGCCGAGGCCAGCCACTCCTCGAGCTCCGGCGCTGGCCGTTTGCCGAGGACCTGGCGGGCGTAGAGGGCGTCGTGGAAGGAGGTCGACTGGTAGCCGAGCATGACGTCGTCGGCGCCCGGAACGGCCATGACGTACGTGCAGCCGGCGACGCCGAGCAGGGTGAGCAGGTTGTCCATGTCGTCGGAGTCGGCCTCGGCATGGTTGGTGTAGCAGACGTCGACACCCATCGGCACGCCCAGCACCTTGCCGCAGAAGTGGTCCTCGAGCCCGGCGCGGATGATCTGCTTGCCGTCGTAGAGGTACTCGGGTCCAATGAAGCCGACCACCGTGTTGACCAGGAACGGCTTGAACGCCCGCGCCACCCCGTACGCCCTGGACTCCAGGGTCTGCTGGTCGACCGGTCTGCCGCCGCTGCCGAGGTGAGCACCGGTGGAGAGCGCCGAGCCCTGGCCGGTCTCGAAGTACATCACCTCGTTCCCCACGGTGCCGCGAGCCAGCGACCGGGCAGCCTCGTCGGCCTCCGCCAGCATCGCCAGGGTCACCCCGAACCCCTCGTTCGCGCCCTGGGTGCCGCCGATCGACTGGAACGGCAGGTCGACCGGCAGCCCCGCCTCGATCAGGTCGATCGTGGTGGTGACGTGGGTCAGGACACAGCTCTGCGTCGGGATCTCGTAGCGGAGGCGTACGTCATCGACGAGCCGGAGCAGGTCGGCGACCGTACGCGGGTTGTCGGAGGCCGGGTTGATGCCGATCAGCGCGTCCCCCGACCCTAGGAGCAGGCCGTCCAGGATCGAGGCCGCGATGGCGCCCGGGTCGTCGGTGGGGTGATTGGGCTGCAGCCGGGTCGCCAGCCGTCCCCGCAGGCCCATCGTCGTGCGGAAGCCGGTCACCACCTCGGTAGCCGCGGCCACCGCGATCAGGTCCTGGTTGCGCATGATCTTGGAGACCCCCGCCACCATCTCGGGGGTCAGCCCCGGCGCGACGGCGGTCAGCGCGGCGGTGTCACGCCGCGCGGCGGCGTCGAGCAGCCACTCCCGGAGAGCCCCCACGGTCAAGCCGCTGACCTGCGCGAACGCGTCCTCGTCATGCGTCTCCAGGATCAGCCGGGTGACGTCGTCGGACTCGGCCGGAACCACCTGCTCCTCGAGAAAGACGCTCAGCGGCAGGTCGGCGAGCACCATCCGCGCCGCGACCCGCTCGGTGTCGGACCGCGCGGCGCATCCAGCCAGGACATCGCCGGAGCTCAGCGGCGACGCCCGCGCCAGCACCTCCACCAGACCGTCGAACTCGAAGCCGTGCCCGTGGAGACTCTGCCGGTATCGCATGAGATCAACGGTAGAGCCGCAATATTTCCAAGGTGTGAGGCTCAGGCACCGGCGCAGCACAGCGGACCACAGCGCCAGAACAACACACGAACCAGCCAGACACAGTCGATCCAGAACTCGTTTTCAATCGGTTGGCGCGCCACCCCGGTGAACAGAAGGCAAAGACAGTGCGCGTTAGGGTGCTGTGGTCCCGAACCCAACCGGAAGGACAACAGTGTGACTTCTGAAAAGAAGACAGACAGTCCGAAATCCGACCATCACAACCCCTCTGGCCTCATCAAATCCCCCACGGGCGAAGTCGTCCCACACCCCGCGCTGGACCTGCCGATCTCGAGCGAACAGGACCAACGCAAGGGAATCGACTGGGTAGTCTTCGGCATCGCGGCGGCCATCGCCATCGCGTTCATGGCCTGGGGCTTCATCAACACCGACGGCATGGGCAAGGTCGCCGGCGACGCCCTCACCTGGGTGCTGGACAAGGCCGGCTGGGTCTTCGTCCTGACCGCCAGCGGTTTCGTCATCTACATCATCTGGCTCGCCGTCAGTAAGTACGGCAACATCCCCCTGGGCCGTGACGACGAGAAGCCGGAGTTCAAGACGGCTTCCTGGATCGCGATGATGTTCAGCGCCGGAATGGGCATCGGTCTGATGTTCTACGGCGTCAGCGAGCCCATCTCGCACTTCGTCACCCCACCGCCGGGCACCGGCGAGGCGGGCAACCCCGAAGCCATCCAGCACGCGATGGCGACCACGATGTTCCACTGGACGCTGCACCCGTGGGCGATCTACGCGGTCGTGGGTCTGGCGATCGGCTACGGCGCCTACCGCAAGGGCCGCGTCAGCCTGATCTCCTCGGCCTTCACGCCGCTGCTCGGCAAGAAGACCGTCGAGGGTCCGGCAGGCAAGGCGATCGACATCTTCGCGATCTTCGCGACCCTGTTCGGCTCCGCCACCTCGCTCGGCACGGGCGCGATCCAGATCGAGAGCGGCCTGCAGATCGTGGCCGGGCTCGGCGAGGTCGGCAACAACGTCCTCATCGGGATCATCGCGGTCCTGACCGTCTGCTTCGTGATCTCCGCGGTCTCGGGTGTGGCCAAGGGCATCCAGTGGCTCTCCAACATCAACATGGTGCTGGCCCTGCTCCTGGCGCTGTTCCTCTTCGTGGTCGGCCCGACGGTCTTCATCCTCGACCTGATCCCGACCTCGCTCGGCACCTACATCGGCGACCTCGCCCAGATGTCGGCCCGCACCGGTGTCGGCGGCGAGGAGACCTCCGCGTGGCTCGGTTCCTGGACCGTCTTCTACTGGGCCTGGTGGATCTCCTGGACGCCGTTCGTCGGCATGTTCATCGCGCGGATCTCGCGCGGGCGCACCATCCGGCAGTTCGTCGCCGGCGTGCTCCTCGTCCCGAGCGCCGTCAGCGTTATCTGGTTCTGCATCATGGGCGGCACCGCCATCGACCTGCAGCGCGACGGCACCGTCGACATCGCCGGTCTCGGCGGGGTCGAGTCGCAGCTGTTCACCACGCTCGACCAGTTCCCGCTGGCCACCGTGATGAGCATCCTGGTCATGGTCCTGGTGGCGATCTTCTTCGTCTCCGGCGCCGACGCGGCCTCGATCGTGATGGGCACGCTCTCCGAGCGTGGCTCCGAGGAGCCGAGCCGGCCGACGGTGGTCTTCTGGGGTGTCGCGACCGGTGTCGTGGCCATCCTGGGGCTGATCGCCGGTGGTGCGGATGCGTTGTCAGGTCTGCAGACGATCACGATCGTGGCGGCACTGCCGTTCGTGGTGATCATGGTCGGGCTGGCGGTCTCGCTGCAGCGCGACCTGGCTCACGATCCGCTGATCGTGCGTGGTCAGTACGCCGCGGAGGCGGTCGAGCAGGCCGTCATCACCGGCGTCACCGAGCACGGGGACGACTTCGCGCTCGCGGTCGTCGAGGACGACCACAGCAACGGCGGCGAGTCGGCTTCGGCCGAGGGCACTGTCACCGCGGTACCTACCGACAAGGCCTGATCCTCGAAGTCTGAGTCTGATGGCGGGGTCCTCCGGGACCCCGCCATCAGTCGTCTGTCAGCGGCGTCCCGGAGTAGGTCTCCAGGGTCACGAACTCCTCGACCGGTTGCCTGCGCAGCCTGGTCAGCTGCTTGACCGGCTTGCCCAGCGGGACGACCGCGGCGACGGCGTAGCCCTCAGGGGCACCGAGCAGCTCGAGCACCGCCGGCTCCTCGGCGACCACCATCGTGGTGATCACCCCACCGAAGCCCTCGTTGCGCGCGGCGAGGAGCGTGTTCCACACCAGCGGATAGACCGAGGCGCCTGAGACGACACCCACCCGGTCCAGCTGGGAGTCGATGGAAGCGACCGCGCCGAGGTCGACGAGGAAGACGAGCACCACCGGAGCCGTACGGAGCGGCTCGGTCATCGCATGCGGGACCCGGGTCGCGGCGATCTGCTCGTCGGTCACCGCCGTCGGTTGCACCGTGTTCCACGGCATCTCCCCCGCCTTCTGCTGCGCCATGTACCTGCGGGCACCCGTCGCGGTCAGCTCGACCAGACGCTCGCGGGTCTCCTGGCTGCGTACGACCACGACGTGGCCGCCCTGCCGGTTGCCGCCGGAGGGCGCGAACCGGGCGTTGTCGAGGATCCTGGCGAGGATCTCGTCGGGCAGCGGGTCGTCGGTGAAGTCGCGTACGGCATGGGTGGTCCGCATCGCTTCGTAGAGCTCCATGGCTCCATCCCAGCAGACTCAGCCCAGGCTCAGCCCACCAGGCTCAGCCCAATAGAAACATGACCAGCGCGGTGATGCCGACCACGACGATCACACCGCGGAGCACATTGGGTGGCAGCCGGCGGCCGATCCTGGCACCCAGCAGACCACCGATCGTCGCGCCGACGGCGATCAGGGCGGCGATCTGCCAGTCGACGTCGGCGACGAGGGCGAAGATGAGCCCGGAGATGCCGTTGGTGATGGCGACCAGGACGTTCTTGAGCCCGTTGAGACGCTGCAGCGACTCGGCGACCCCGATGCCGATGATGGCGATCATCAGCACTCCCTGAGCGGCACCGAAGTAGCCGCCGTAGACGCCGAGCATCGCGATCGCAGGCCAGACCCACCAGCGCTCGCTGCCATCATCGGGCAGGTCGCCGTGCCGTCTGGCGACCCACCGGGAGATGCGTGGCCCGGTGATCACCAGGACCACGCCGAGCCCGATCAGCACCGGGACGATCGCCTCGAACGCACCCGGCGGCAGCACCAGCAGCAGGATCCCGCCGACCGCGCCACCGATGAGCGCCGCGACGCCGAGCCGCAGGATCCGCCCGCGCTGCCCGGCGAGCTCGCGACGGTAGCCCCAGGCGCCGGCCAGCGAGCCCGGCACCAGGCCGATCGTGTTGGACACGTTGGCGACGACGGGAGGTACGCCGAAGGCCAGCAGCGTCGGGAACGTGATCAGCGTCCCGGAACCGACGGCAGCATTGATGGTGCCCGCCCCCACCCCGGCGATCAGGATGAGGGCGGACTGAAGCGGATCCACCTAGGCGGTCGGCTCGGCAGGAGGCTTCGGCCGGTTGGGAGCCTCTGCCTGCTTGGCCTCGGCGAGCGCCTCCTGGACGGCCGCGGCCGCGGAGGACTGCTCGAGGTCGACCGCAGGCTCGGCCGAGCCCATGTCGACACGCTTGACGGGGCCCTCGACCTCGTCCGGGATGCCCTGGAGGCTGTTCATCGTCGAGCCGAGGCCCTCGAGTGCCTTGCCGATCTCGCTCGGGACGATCCACACCTTGTTGGCGTCGCCCTCGGCGATCTTCGGCATCATCTGGAGGTACTGGTAGGCCAGCAGCGACTGGTCGGGGCGGCCGTCGTGGATCGCCTGGAAGACGGTCTGGATGGCCTGGCCCTCACCCTGGGCGCGCAGGATCGCGGCCTCACGGTCGGCCTGCGCCGCGAGGATCTGCGACTCGCGCTGACCCTCGGCGTTGAGGATGGCGGACTGCTTGTTTCCCTCGGCGGAGAGGATCGCGGACTGGCGCTGACCCTCGGCGGTGAGGATCGCGGCGCGCTTGTCGCGGTCGGCGCGCATCTGCTTCTCCATCGCGTCCTTGATGGACATGGGCGGGTCGATCGACTTGATCTCGACGCGCTTGACCTTGATGCCCCAGCGACCGGTGGCCTCGTCGAGGACGATCGAGAGACCGGAGTTGATCTGCTCGCGGCTGGTCAGCGTCTCCTCCAGGGTCATGCCACCGACGATGTTGCGCAGGGTGGTCATGGTGAGCTGCTCGACGGCCTGGATGTAGTTGGCGATCTCGTACGTCGCCGCCACCGGGTCGTTGACCTGGAAGTAGATGACCGTGTCGATCGAGACGGTCAGGTTGTCCTCCGTGATCACCGGCTGCGGTGCGAACGCTACGACCTGCTCACGCATGTCGATCATGTAGCGCACCTTGTCGACGAACGGGATCACCGCGTTCAGGCCGGGGTCACGCTTCGACTGGAACTTGCCGAAGCGCTCCACGATGCCGACCCGCGCCTGCGGGATGATCTTGATCGTCTTGGCCAGCGTGGTGATCACCAGCACCGCCAAGATGACCAGGAGGGCCAGGATGATGCCACCCATTGCCAATCAGTCCTTGTCTATTCGTTGTGCGTCAGGTTGCCCGGAAGCTACGGAGTCCCGAGCTCCGGAAGAGGATGGACGTACGCCGTCGCTCCTCTGATCTCGAGCACCTCGACCGGCGTGCCGGCCGCGATCACGAGCGTCTCGTCATAGGGCTGAGCGGTCCAGAGCTCGCCGTCGAGCTTGAGCTGCCCAGGCTTGTGGGCGCTGATCTCGACGGGCGAGATGGCCTGGACACCGATCAGCTTCTGCGCGCCGATCTGGATCTCCGGGCCGTTGTGGAGCCGCCTGGCCAGCCCCGGGCGTACGACCGCGAGCATGGAGACCGAGACCGCCAGCGCGACGATCGCCTGGATCACGAAGCTGTCGGTGAACGCGCCGGTCAACGCGCCCGCGAAGGCGCCGGTGGCGAGCATCAGCAGGATCAGGTCGAGGCTGAAGAGCTCTCCGACGACGAGCAGCGCTCCGAGTGCCGTCCAGATCGCCCAGTCCCAGTCCTGCCAGTCCATGGGCGTCACCCTATCCAGACGGCCCACGCGTTGTGGGGAGGTTTGGGTACCGACTTCTTAACGTTAGGCCTACCGGGTGTGGCGGGCGCGACGCTTGGCCCAGTAACGGCCATCGCTCGCCTCGAGCTCGAGCGGCATGCCGAAGGTCTTGGAGAGGTTGGCCGAGGTCAGCGTGTCGTCGATCAGCCCCTGGGCAGTGATCCGGCCGGACCGCATCATCAGGACATGGCTGAAGCCGGGCGGGATCTCCTCGACGTGGTGCGAGACGAGCACGGTGGCCGGGCTGTCGGGGTCGTAGGCGAGCGTCGACAGCGTCGAGACGAGGTCCTCGCGGCCGCCCAGGTCGAGCCCGGCGGCGGGCTCGTCCAGGAGCAGCATCTCGGGGTCGACCATCAGTGCCCGGGCCAGCTGGACCCGCTTGCGCTCGCCCTCGGACAGGGTGCCGAACATTCGCTCACCGAGGTGCTTGATGCCGACCTCGATCAGCAGCGCCTGGGCACGGTCGTGGTCGAGGTCGTCGTAGTGCTCACGCCAGCGCCCCACCACGCCGTACGAGGCGCTCACCACGACATCGCGGACGAGCTCGTGGCGCGGGATCCGGTCGGCCAGCGCGGCGGAGGTCAGGCCGATGCGCGGGCGCAGCTCGAAGACGTCGATGCGGCCGATCTGCTCGCCGAGGATCTTCACCACGCCCGAGGTCGGGTGGAGCTGGGCCGCGGCGGTCTGGAGCAGCGTGGTCTTGCCGGCGCCGTTGTGGCCGAGGATGACCCAGCGTTCATCCTCCTCGACCACCCAGCTCACAGAGTCGAGAAGGGCATTGCCCCCGCGGCGTACGGTGACGTCGTTGAACTCCAGCACGGCTGCCATGGCGGCAAATCTATCGGCAGGGGTTCTCGGGCTCGGGGATAGGGTGGGCCGCTGTGAGTGTCGACGAATCCCAGTCGGTGGAGGCCACCCCCGAGGCCCTGCGCCTGGCCTGGTGGGTGACGGCGTGGCTGCGCGGTGAGGCGGTCACCGACCTGGTGCTCGATGCGGTGATCGGGCCCGACGCGACCCACACCGTCAGCGGGCTGGCCGATCTCGGGCTCGGTGGCGACGAGGGGGTCGCGGACACCTTCGTCAGCGGGATGGGACGGCTGCGTACGGAAGGGGCGACCTGTGTCGGGGTCGCGTTCCCGGCCGAGGGCGACCCGGTCGGGCTGGGCGGACCCCGGGCCTTCAACACGGCCGCGATGGAGGCCGGCGAGGCGGTGGTGAGCGACGCCGGGATCGGGCTGGTGCCGGTCCGGGTCGGCGCGGTCGTCGAGTGGCAGGCGTACCCCGCCCAGCGCCGTCAGCTCCCCGACGTCGGCGAGGCAGACCGGGCCCTCCGGTTCGCGCTGACCGAGTCCGCGACGGCGCTCGCCGAGCTCGACGTCGCCCGGTGGCGGCCCGAGGTCGCCGACCGGCTGATGAACCTCCGCCACCGGCCCTCGCTGGCCGGGGCTCCCGGGGTGCCGCCGCGGTGTGTGGAGCTCGCTGCCCGTGGCGTACAGGCTCGGGAGATCGTCGCGGTGGCGCTCGAGGACGAGGGCGGCGCCGTGTCCGCCTCGGAGATGCTGCGGCGGCGGGAGGCGCTGGTCGGGCTCGACCGCGCAGCGCGGAGGGCGCTCACCGCGGCTGGATCGCCCGAGGTGTGGCCGCCGAACTGAGACGTGGGCGCCGGCTCCACTATCGTTTGCAGAGATGACCGAGGAATTCGACGCGCTCGAGCGCCGTCCCGACACCCTGCTGATCACCCTCGCCGGAAACGACCGTCCCGGGCTGACCTCGGCCACCCTGGCGACGCTCGCGTTGGCAGGGGTCGACGTGGTCGACCTGGAGCAGATCGTGCTGCGGGCGCGGCTCGTACTCGGGCTCCTGGTGACCGCGCCGGCCGACGCGGCGAGCACCGACGCGCTCAAGCACGCGATCGAGGAGACCGCCCACGCTCTCGACATGACCGTCGAGATCGAGGAAGGCGTCGGCGACACCCCGCGGGAGCCCGCCGACCGCGCCCGGGTGACGGTGCTGGGTCTCCCGCTGAAGGCGGCCGCGCTCGCGTCGGTGACGCGGACGATCGCCTCCGCCGGCGGCAACATCGACCGGATCATCCGGCTGGCTCGCTACCCGGTCACCGCCTTCGACCTGCACGTCTCTGGCGCCTCGCCCGACGAGCTGCGGGTGACGCTGGCGGCCGAGGCCGCCGCCCAGGGCGTCGACATCGCCGTGCAGCCGGCCAACCTGGTCCGCCGCGGCATGCGCCTGATCGTCATGGACGTCGACTCGACGCTGATCGACGGCGAGGTGATCGAGATGATCGCCGCCCACGCCGGCTACGAGAAGGAGGTCGCCTCGGTCACCGAGGCGGCCATGCGCGGCGAGCTCGACTTCGAGGAGTCGCTCCGCGGCCGGGTGAAGTACCTCAAGGGCGTCCCCGCGACCGCGTTGGACGAGGTGTACGCCGGGCTCCAGCTCAACCCGGGAGCGCGGACGATGGTCCGCACCCTGCGGCGCCTCGGCTACCGGTTCGCCATCGTCTCGGGCGGGTTCTCCCAGATCACCGACCGGTTGGCGGCCGACCTCGGCATCCACTACGCCCGCGCCAACGAGCTCGAGATCATCGACGGCGTGCTCACCGGCGAGGTCGTCGGCGAGGTCGTCGACCGGGCCGGCAAGGCCCGCGCGCTCCGCGAGTTCGCCGCCGAGATCGGCATCCCCGAGGCCGCCACCGTCGCCATCGGCGACGGCGCCAACGACCTCGACATGCTCGCCGCCGCCGGCCTCGGCATCGCCTACAACGCCAAGCCCGCAGTACGTTCGGCCGCCGGGACCGCCATCAACGTCCCCTACCTCGACACGATCATGTATCTCCTCGGGATCTCCCGCGAGGAGATCGAGGCCGCCGACGCCGAAGCCGGCATCGTCACCCCCGCCCCGCCCCTCATCTGAGCCGCGGCCCGAGACCCCACCGCGTCGGCGGGGTCAGGCGCGTGCGACGTGGAAGGCGGTGACGGAAGCCTCGGCCTCGTCGAGCTCGGACCAGTCGCCGTCGTAGGTGAGTACCGCGACGGCGGCGGTCGGGAAGCCGAGGGCGAGCTCGTTGCCGGCCTCGTCGTCGCCCTCGCCGTCGTCGAGGAGCTGCACGAGCGAGAACACGGTCGGGTTGTGACCGATCACCACGACCGTCGAGATGCCTTCATCGACCCCGCGGACGAGGTCGAGGGCGGTGGAGGTGCCGGCGGCGTACAGACCCTGGTCGTACTCCGCCAGCGTCAGGTCCCACGACGCCCCCAGCGCGACGTCCTCCCAGGTCTGGGTGGCGCGGTCGGCCGCCGAGACCAGCACGTAGTCCGGGACCACGCCCTGCTCGGCCAACCACTCCCCCGCTGCGACCGCGTCGGCATGGCCGCGCTCGGTCAGCTGGCGCTCGTAGTCGGTGGGCGCCGACGACTCCGCCTTGGCGTGCCGCATGATGACAAGGGTCCGCATGCGGCAACCCTATGACCTCACGCGCCCAGCGAGTGATAGCCCCCGTCGACATGGATGATCTCGCCGGTGGTCGCCGGGAAGAAGTCGGAGATCAGCGCGCAGACGGCCTTCGCGGTCGGGCCCTGGTCGGTGTTGTCCCAACCCAGCGGCGCCCGGGTGCCCCAGCCCTCGTCGAGCTCCTCGAAGCCCGGGATCGCCTTGGCGGCGAGCGTCTTGAGCGGACCCGCGGAGACGAGGTTGCAGCGGATCCCGTCAGGACCGAGATCGCGGGCGAGGTAGCGCGAGGTCGACTCGAGCGCGGCCTTGGCCACACCCATCCAGTCGTACGCCGGCCAGGCGATCGTGGCGTCGAAGGTCAGCCCCACGATCGACGAGCCCGGAGACAGGAGCGGCCGGGTCGCCATCGCGAGCGACTTCAGCGAGTAGGCGCTGACCTGGACCGCCTGGGAGACGTCGTCCCAGGGCCCGTCGAGGAACTTGCCACCGAGGAGCGTCTCGGGGTTGCCGTACGCGATCGAGTGCACGACCCCGTCGAGCCGCTCGACACCCTCGGCCCGGAGCGCGTCGGCGAGGCCGTCGAGGTGCTCCTGGTTGGTCACGTCGAGGTCGAGGACCGGCGGCTCCTCGGGGAGCCGCTTCGCGATCCGCTTGGTGATCGACAGCGCGCGGCCGAAGTTGGAGATCAGGACGCGGGCGCCCTGCTCCTGTGCCACCTTGGCCACCGCGAAGCCGATCGAGGAGTCCATCGTGACCCCAGCGACGAGAACAGTCTTGCCGTCCAACAAACCCATGATCAGTGCCCCATTCCAAGTCCGCCGTCGACCGGGATCACGGCCCCGGTCACATATCCCGCATCAGCCAACCACGTCACGGCCGAGGCCACTTCGTCCGGTGACGCGTAGCGCCCCAACGGCACCCGGTCCGTGATCGCCTTCTGCTGCTCATCGGTGAGCACCGCGGTCATCTCGGTCTCCACGAACCCCGGCGCGACCACGTTGGCGGTGATCCCCCGCGAGCCGAGCTCGCGCGCGAGCGATCGGGCCATGCCGACCAGCCCGGCCTTCGACGCCGCGTAGTTGACCTGGCCCGCGTTGCCCAGCAGCCCGACGACCGAGGAGATGAAGATGATCCGCCCGCGGCGCAGCCGCAGCATGCCCTTCGAAGCCCGCTTGGCGAGCCGGAAGGACGCGGTCAGGTTGGTGTCGATCACGGAGGTGAAGTCGTCCTCCGACATCCGGAGCACGAGGGTGTCCTTCGTGATCCCGGCATTGGCGACGAGGACCTCGACGGGTCCGTGGGCGGCCTCGGCTGCGGCGTACGCCTCCTCGACGGCGGCCGGGTCGGTGATGTCACACACCAGGTCCAGGGCCCCTTCCGGAGCCCCGCCCTTGCGGGAGGTCACGGCCACGTTGTCGCCGTTGGCGACGAAGGCCTCGGCGATCGCTCGGCCGATGCCGCGGCTTCCGCCGGTCACCAGCACCGAGCGCGGTGCCTTGGTTGTGGGGTTTTCACTGTCAGTCACAGGCGCGACGGTAGCGATTACTTCGGCGTACGACCAATGTCTTGGATTTGCTTGTGAGAACCATCCAAAGTCCTTCGGAGCGCCCCTGTTGGGACCACACCATTGACCGGGTGCCATCGGTCACGACCTAGACTGGCGGTATGTCCAAGGCGCAACCGATCAGGATCACAACCGCCGGGCGTAGCCGCGCCGAGGACATCGCGATCCGTCAGAAGCGCTACGCCATCTCGATGTCGATCCGCTCGCTGTGCTTCATCGGTGCCGTGATCGCCGGTCTGGCCGGTATCGGCTGGCTGTGGCCGATCCTGATCGCGGCGGCTCTGATCCTGCCCTACGTCGCGGTCGTGATGGCCAATGCGACCAACACCAAGAGCGACGAGATGAACCTGATGGACTCGCCCTACGGTCCGCGCCAGCTCACCAGCGGACGTGAGCAGCAGCTGCGCGAGAAGGACGAGGACTGATGGGCGCGCTCGACTCCGACCTGTGCTCGGCCAAGGGCTGCCAGGACCCGGGTTCGTGGGAGTTGCAGTGGAACAACCCCAAGATCCACACGGCCGATCGGCGTAAGATCTGGCTCGCGTGCGAGACGCACAAGGAGTCGCTCAGCGACTTCCTGGGAGCGCGTGGATTCCTCAAGGACGTCGTCCCTCACTAGCCATTCCCCCGGAGAGGTCGCGCGATGAACCCGATCCCTGTGCTCCTCGACTGCGACCCCGGCCACGACGACGCCATCGCGATCCTGCTGGCGCTGGGCAGCCCTCACATCGACCTGCTCGGCATCACCACCACGTTCGGCAACTGCCGGGTGGAGAAGGCGACCTACAACGCCCAGCGGATCCTGGCGCTGGCGCGCCGGCCCGATGTCCCGGTCGCCGCCGGAGCCGCCGGACCGTTGGCCGGCGAGATCCACATCGGCGACTTCATCCACGGCGCGACCGGGATCGACGGTCCTGATCTTCCCGAACCGCTCGCTGCGCCGGTCCCGCTGGGGGCGGTCGAGTTCCTGCGTACGTCCCTCTTGGCCGCCCCCGATCCCGTCACCGTCGTCGCCACCGGACCGATCACCAACGTCGCGCTGCTGCTGCGCGACCATCCCGAGGTCGGTGCGAAGATCGCCGAGATCGTCTTCATGGGCGGCTCGACCGAGCGCGGCAACACCACGCCGGCCGCCGAGTTCAACGCGTACGCCGATCCCGAGGCGCTCGACCTCGTCCTCACCAGCGGCCTGCCGATCCGGATGGTCGGCCTCAACCTGTCCCACCAGGCCCTGGCCACTCCCGAGGTCGTCGCACGGATGCGGGCCATGGACCATCCGGTCGGCCGGGCGTGCGCCGACCTGATGGGGTTCTTCGGCGGCACCTACTCCGACGTCTTCGACTTCGCCTCTCCCCCGGTTCACGACCCCTGCACCATCGCGGCCCTCATCGACCCCAGCCTGATCACCTGGCACAAGTCGTTCGTAGCTGCCGAGACCGCGGGCCGCTGGACCCGTGGTGCCACCGTCGTCGACCTGCACGGCCGCCTCGACGAGCCGCCCAACGCCCAGGTTGCGATCACGCTCGACGTCGAGGGCTACTGGGACCTCGTCCTGGACGCCATCGACCGCGTCGGTTCCTGACCTGCCGAGAGGTCAGGTACGTCGGCCGAGGCGTCACTCCCGCTGGCCGAGGCGTCACCGCGGTGCCACCTCGGCCGACGCGGGTGACGTCTCGGCTGGGGTCAGCCGCCGATGGCGGACATGGGGCGATCGGGCTGCAGGAAGCCGAGGTCGTCGATGCCGTGGCCGGCGCGCTTGCCGGCCATGGCGGTGACCCACCGGGCGGCGAGGTCGTCGTCGGAGGCGCCGGCACGAAGTGGCGTACGCAGGTCCGACTCGGAGCGCGCGAACAGGCAGTCGCGCACCTGCCCGTCGGCGGTGAGGCGCACCCGGTCGCAGTCGCCGCAGAAGGGGCGGGTCACGGAGGCGATGATGCCGACCTTGGCCGGGCCACCGTCGACGTGGAAGAGCTCGGCGGGGGCGCTGCCGCGGGGCTCCTCCGCGGGCGTCAGCTCGAAGGCAGCCGACAGCGCCGCCAGGGTCTCGTCGGCGGTCACCATCTTGTCGCGCGACCACCCGTGCTGGGCGTCGAGAGGCATCTGCTCGATGAACCGCAGCTCGTAGCCACGCTCGACCGACCAGCCGAGCAGCTCGGCCGCCTGGTCGTCGTTGACGCCCCGCAGCAGGACCGCGTTGATCTTGATCGGGCCCAGGCCGGCGTCGGCCGCGGCCTCGAGCCCGGCGACCACGTCGGCCAGCCGGTCACGACGAGTGATCTCAGCGAAGATCTCCGGCCGGATCGAGTCCAGCGACACGTTGACCCGGTCGAGCCCGGCCTCGGCGAGGGACCCGGCCATCTTGGCCAGCCCCAGCGCGTTCGTGGTGATCGAGAGCTCCGCCTCTGGAGCGACCTCGCGGGTGCGCGCGACGATCGAGACCAGCCCGCGCCGCACCAGCGGCTCGCCACCGGTGAACCGCACCTCGCGTACGCCGAGCCGACCGGTGGCGACGCCGATCAGCCGCACCACCTCGTCGTCGGTGAGCACCTCGTCGCCGGGCAGCCAGTCGAGCCCCTCCGCCGGCATGCAGTAGGTGCACCGCAGGTTGCAGCGGTCGGTCAGAGATACCCGCAGATCCGTCGCGACCCGGCCGAACCGGTCGACGAGCCTCTGCTGGGTCTGATCTGTCGGGGAGGTCGTCATCACACCAGTCTAGGCAGGCTCGACCCGGATCGTGAGTGAGGACCGCATGCCAGTTAGTCTCGTAGGGTGAGTTCGTTCCGTTTCCTGCTCAGCCGACGCTGGGCCGGTTTCACGGTGTTCGTGCTGATCCTGGCCTACGGGACCTGGTGGCTGGGCCAGTGGCAGTTCGACCGTCTCGAGGACCGTAAGGCCAGCAACCAGATCGTCCGCGTCAACGAGGACGCCGAGCCCGCGCCCGTCTCCGACGTACTGGCCCCGGGCCAGAAGGTCGCCGAGAAGGACGAGTGGCGGCGGGTGACGGCGACCGGGACGTACGCGGTCGACGACACGATCATCTGGCGCTACCGCACCCCCGACGACGCGAAGGGTGTCGACATCGTCGTCCCGTTGGTGCTCGCCGACGGCAGCGCGGTGCTCGTCGACCGCGGCTGGCTGCAGACCGAGTCGCAGGATGAGTTCGAGGACCTCCCGGCGCCGCCGTCGGGCGAGGTCACGATCACCGGCTGGGTCCGCGCCGACGGCACCGGCGACTCCACCGACGTCGCGCAGGTCGACGGCTACCACGCCACCCGCGCGCTCTCCTCGACCCAGGTCGCGAATGTGGTCGACGAGCCGCTCCTGACCGGCTGGCTCCACCTCGACACCGAGTCGCCGGAGCCCGCCACCCAGCTGCGCCAGGCCGACCTGCCCGAGCTCGACAACGGCCCCCACTTCTTCTACGGACTGCAGTGGTGGTTCTTCGGCGTCCTCGCCATCGCCGGCTTCTTCTACCTGATGTACGACGAGCGGCGCACCCAGCGCCAGGACGCCCCTGCACAAGACGATGACACCGCCGACGGCGACGAGCCGGCTGATGAGCGAGCCCGCAAGAAGGCCGCCAAGCTCGCCCAGAAGCAGGCCGTGAAGGCGGCCTACCAGGCGGCGTACGAGAAGGAACGCAGCGGAAAGAGCTAGCGGCGGAACTGCGTCTCGTAGAGCTCCGCGTAGAGCCCGCCCGCCTCGAGCAACGACTCGTGGGTGCCGGACTCCACGACTCGTCCGTCCTCGACGACCAGGATGCGGTCGGCGGCGCGGATGGTGGAGAGCCGGTGGGCGATGACGATGGACGTACGTCCCTCCAGCGCGGCGTCCAGAGCGGTCTGCACCGCGGCCTCGGACTCGGAGTCGAGGTGGGCGGTGGCCTCGTCGAGCACCACGATGTGGGGCGCCTTCAGCAGCAGCCGGGCTATCGCGAGCCGCTGGCGCTCGCCGCCGGAGAGGCGGTAGCCGCGGTCGCCGACGACGGTGTCGAGGCCGTCCGGGAGGCCTTTGATGACGTTGGCCACCTGAGCAGCCTCGAGGGCGGCCCAGATGTCGTCGTCGGAGGCGCCGGGGCGGGCGTAGAGCAGGTTGCCGCGCACGGTGTCGTGGAACATGTGGGCGTCCTGGGTCACGTAGCCGACCGCGGCTTCGAGGGACTCCAGGGTCACGTCGCGTACGTCGAGGCCACCGACCTCGACCGAGCCGGAGCGTACGTCGTAGAGCCGTGCGATCAGGTGGGTGATCGTCGACTTCCCGGCCCCGGAGGGTCCGACCAGGGCGACCATCTGCCCCGGTTCGGCCACGAAGTCGATGTCGGTCAGCACCTCGCGCACCTCCCGGCTCTCCGGGCGTGCGATCGTCTCGAGGGAGGCGAGCGAGACCTCGTCGGCGCGCGGGTAGGTGAAGGCGACATGGCGGAACCGCACCGACGCGGCGTCCGCCGGCACCTCGACCGCGTCCGGCTTCTCCTTGATCAGCGAAGGCAGGTCGAGGACCTCGAAGACGCGGTCGAAGCTGACCAGCGCGGTCATCACGTCGATGCGTACGTTGGAGAGCGCCTGCAGCGGCCCCAGCAGCCTCACCAGCAGCAGACCGAGCGCGGTCAGGGTGCCGAGCGTGACGTCGCCCTGGATCACCATCCAGCCGCCGACGCCGTAGACCAGCGCGGTCGCCAGCGCCGGCACCACCTGCATGGTTGCTCCGAACAGGCGGGTCAGCAGCGCGATCCGGATCCCCAGGCGGCGTACGACATCGGCCCGCTCGGCGAAGGCGGCGTCCTCCTCCTCGCGGCGTCCGAAGAGCTTGAGCAGCAGAGCGCCGCCGACGTTGAACCGCTCGGTCATCGTCGTCGCCAGCGCCGCGTTGCCGTCCATCTGCTCGCGGGTCAGGCCGGCCAGCCGGCGGCCGACCCACCGCGAGGTCAGGAACAGGATCGGGAACAGCGCGACGCACATCAGCGTCACCTGCCACGACAGCACCAACATCGCCGCGCCGACCACGACCAGCGAGATCAGGTTGGAGACGCTGTTGGACAGGGTCGAGGTGAAGGCCCGCTGCGCGCCGAGCACGTCGGTGTTCAGGCGGCTGACCAGCGCGCCGGTCTGCGCACGGGTGAAGAAGGCCAGCGACTGGCGTTGGACGTGGCCGAAGACCTGGGTGCGCAGGTCGAAGATGAGTCCCTCGCCGATGCGAGTCGAGAGCCAGCCCGAGACGATCCCGAATCCCATGTCGACCACGGCGACCAACGCCATCGCCGCAGCCAGCCAGACGACCAGCGAGACGTTCTTCTCTAGCACACCGTCGTCGATGAGGCGCTGGGTCAGCAGCGGGGTCACCACCACGAGCGCGGCGTCGAAGACCGTGAACACCAGGAACGCGCTGATCAGGGCCCGGTGAGGCCCGGCGTAGGAGATGACGCGCTTCAGCGTGCCCTTCGGCAACCCGCGCTGGAGAACCGTCCGGTCGGCACGCAGGTTGCGCATGATTCCGCCGCCGCCCATCGCCCCGCCGCCGGCACCGAAGCCTGGACCCATTTGTGACACCCCGTCACCTTAGTTCGCCCGGCCACGTTCGGCCGCCTCGGGACGGTTCGTCGAAATATGGTCAAAATCACCTCGGGCAGGTGACCAAGCGCTCTGTTGGTGGTATGAAGTGGAGCGCGTGTGTGCGCCGGTCTCCGGGGGCTGGATCAGGATTCGTCCAGACTGCCCTGAACCCGCGGGTTCATGCCCTGACTGCTCACCCCCACACCAGGTGCCCTGACATGACCCGACCACTCCTGGCCCGACTCCACCGAGCCGGTCCATGGTTCTGCAGTACCGCGATCCTTCTCTTCGTCGCGCTCTCCCCCGTCATCTTCGTCACCGCCTCCGGTGACCAGTGGTTCTGGCCGTGGATCCTCGCCGGCGTACCCGTCGTCGGCCTCACCCTGTGGCTCACCGCGATGGCCTACGACACCCCTGCCGAATCCGTAGAAGCGGCGGCCGAGTCGGCAGAACTGGACGACGAGTCCGCGGTTGTTGCGATCGAGTCGGCAGATTCGGGCGCCGAGACGACAGTTTCGTCGCCCACAAGTGAGGACTCGATCCCCGAAAGTGCGGACTCGGTCCCCACAAGTACGGATTCGGCTGGACCGGCGACGCGGGGTGGGGACGCCGGGATGCGGGTGGCGGTGCTGTCGCTGTCTCGCAAGGTACAGGCGTCGGCGCACCGGATCCAGGAGGAGTCGACGCGGATGGTGGCCAAGTTCCCGGCCGAGCCGGACGTGCTCGAGGCGGGGATGCGGGTCGACCATGCGGCGGCGCAGCAGGCGCGGCTGGCACAGAGCATCGCCACGCTGTGCGGTGAGCAGCCCGGGCAGCACTGGCGTGACCCGCTCGCGATCGCCGACGTCGTACGCGGCGCGGCCGGCCGGATCACGGCCTATCGCCGGGTCCGGGTGGAGGGTGACCCGCCGGTCGCGGTCCAGGGTGCGTACGTCGAGCCGCTGATCCACCTCGTCGCCGAGCTCCTCGCCAATGCGACCCAGTCCTCGCCGCCTGCGACGGAGGTGCTGGTCACGATCCGTTCCGTACGCCGCGGCGCGGCCCTCGAGATCGACGACGCGGGCGTCGGCATGGACGAGACCAACCTGGCCTGGATGCGCGAGATCGCGTCGGGCACCCGGGAGGTTCGCCTGCACGACCTCGGCGAGATCCCGCAGACCGGCCTGGCGGTGGTCGGCACCTACGTACGCCGCCACGGGTTCCGCGTCGACCTGACCGAGTCCGTCCACGGTGGCCTGCGGGTCGCCGTGCTGGTCCCCGAAGCGATGACCACCCCGCTGAGCCCGGCCGCGCTCGCGCCGGTCGCGCCGCGTACGCCGACCTCCACCCCCATCCCCGCCGCGCTCCTGACGAAGGCTCCGAAGGCACCGCCCCCGTCAACGACCCCGCCGCCCGTCTGGCCCGTCCACAGCACCCCGAACGCACCCGATCCCGTCCCGGACCACGATCAGCACGAGCAGCACGAGCCGTCTCTGTTCACCTCCGACGGCCTACCTCAGCGCCGTTCGAAGCGCGGCCAGCGCTTCGCGACCGGACAGCAGCTCGCGGCGAGCCAACCCGTCCCGGCGCGCCCCGAGCCGACAGCCGAGCAGGCGGGCGCCTGGATGAGCAGCTTCCTCAGCACCCCGGCCACGCCCCCGGCCGGCACGACCATCCCCCATCAGGCCGTCGACCCCGAGACCGCCAGCACCGCCGCGGACACCGATTCCGCACCCGAGAACCACTGGAGGAACCATGACCGATGAGAACAGCTGGATGCTGGAGCTGGTCGCGGGAGTACGCGGCGTACGTCATGTCGTGGTCCTCTCCGCCGACGGGCTCGTCCGGGTCCGCACGAGCCACACCCCGCGCGAGGAGGCCGACAAGCTGGCCGCGGCGTGCGCCGGCCTGACCTCGCTCGGCCACGGGGTCAGTCGCCAGTTCGGCGCCGACGCCCACCCTCGTCAGGTGATGGTCGAGTTCAACGGCGGCTTCCTGTTCATCCGTGGCGCCGGCGACGGCTCCCGCCTCGCGGTGGTCACCGAGATGAGCATCGACCCGGCGCTGGTCGCCCAGCAGATGCAGGCGACCGTCCTGATGCTCGGGGAGCGCGCGATGAGCACCCCGAGACGCTCGATCTAAGCCGATCCGAGACGATGCCCGACGCTTCTGACGACTACGTCGACCACCCGATCCGGTCCTACGTCCGGACGGGGGGTCGTGCCCGTCCGACCCATCGGCTGACGCCGGCGACGCTGCTGATCGGCCACACCAGCCCGGCGGCCACGGACTCGTCGGTCGGGCGTCAGGAGCGCGAGGTCCTCTCCCAGTGCCTCGGCGTGATCTCCATGGCCGAGATGGCAGTCCATCTCGGCCAGCCGGTCAGCGTCCTGGCGGTGATCGCCTCGGACATGATCGACGCCGGCCTGATCGGCGTACGTCCCGACAGCGACACCGCCGCCGGCCCCTCCCGCGAAACCCTCCAGAAGGTCCTGCATGCTCTCAACCACCTCTGACGGCAACCACGGCCGAAGCGAAGCCCGAGGCGATCAGCACTATCTGGCGCCGACGGTCGTCGAGTCGGTCAAGATCCTGGTGGTCGGCTCCTTCGGAGTCGGCAAGACCACGCTGATCGGCTCGGTCAGCGAGATCGAGCCGCTACGCACCGAGGAGACGATCACCCAGGCCAGCGAGGGGATCGACGAGGTCGCGGCGACCCCGGAGAAGACGACGACCACGGTCGCGATGGACTTCGGCCGGATCACCCTGACCGACGAGATCGCGCTCTACCTGTTCGGCACTCCTGGGCAGCGCCGCTTCTGGGACCTGTGGTCCGGCCTCGCCGAGGGCGCCGCCGGTGCCCTGGTCCTGGTCGACACCCGCCGGCTGGCCGACTCCTTCGAGGTGCTGGACCAGCTCGAGACGCGTACGTCCCTGCCGTTCGTGGTCGCGATCAACCAGTTCCCGGGCGCGCCGAACTACGAGCCCGACCAGATCCGCACGGCGCTCGATCTCGATGACGAGACGCCGATCGTGGTGTGCAACGCCAAGAACCGCAACGCCTGCGCCCGAGCCCTCTCCGCGCTCGTGCGCCACGCCCTGAACACGCACTGACCCCCGATCCACGACCGACAGGCACTCTTTCGCGATGGCTCCCACCCGCACCGTACGTCTCGCCGACCTCACCGACCTCGTCCAGGCGCCCGAGACCGTCGGGCCTGGGGCGAGAGAGGTGCACCAACGGCTCCGGGCCGAGTGGGGCCCGGTCGCCCCCGGCGAGCTCTCCCCCGGCGTACGCCTCTGGTTCGCGATGGGCTATGCCGAGTTCAGCGAGGTCATCCGCAACGAAGAGGTCTTCTCCCGCAACGGCGACAACTGGAGCGCGGTGCAGGAGGGCAAGATCCTGCCGGACATGCCGATCTATCCCTTCGTGACCACCCGGCAGAACTCCTTCCACAACGACGGCGAGCTGCGCCGGCGGCTGCGCTCGCCGGTCGACCGGGCGCTCTCGCGGGTCGACGAGCACGGCTACGCCGCGAAGGTACGCAGCATCTGCAACGACCTCGTCGACGACATGCTCGAGCGCGGCGAGGCCGATCTGGTCCAGGACTACGCCGTCCTGATCCCGCTGCTGTCGGTCGCCGCGATGTTCGGCATGGGCCACGAGGTCGGCGACTCGATGCGCAAGGCCGCCCACAAGGTCCTCGGTGGCGGCCAGCTCGCCCAGGAGGGGGTCATCGAGCTGGCCGTGGAGATCGTCGACCACATCGCCAAGCGCCGCAGGGAGCCCCAGGACGACGTCACGTCGCACCTGATCGACGACCCGGGCCTGTGGGACGACAACGAGGTCATGGAAGCGATGATCGTGATGATCATCGCCGGCAACGAGCTGACCATCGCGACCATCACCCAGACCCTGCTGCTGATGCTCTCCGACGAGCGCTTCGCCGGCCGGCTGCGCGGCGGCCGCCTCGATGTCGACCAGGCGATCGAGGAGGTCATGTGGCGCGACCCGCCCTGCTACAACATCACCCCGCGGTTCGCGCTGCGCGACGTCGAACTGGGCGGTCAGCTGATCCGTAAGGGCGACGCCGTGGTGCCGTGCATCGCAGCGGCCAACGTCGACCCGCTGATGACCGGCGGCGACCCGTGGCTGGAGATCGGCAACCGCGCCCACATGTCGTGGAGCGCCGGGCCCCACTCCTGCCCCGCCCAGCGGCCGGGCACGATCATCGTGCAGGCGGCGGTACGCACCGTCCTGGAGCGCCTCCCCGAGGTGTCCCTCGCGGTGCCGGCCGACCAGGTCGAGCGCAACACCGACTCGCTCTCCTACCGCTACCCGACCTCGATGCCGGTGACGTTCGTCCGCACGCTGACCTGAGGGTCAGGCGAGCGAGACCAGGTCGGCGTACTCCTCGTTCCACAGGTCCTCGACGCCGTCGGGGAGGATGAGCACCTTGTCGGGCTCCAGCGCGTGCACGGCGCCCTCGTCGTGGGTGACCAGCACGATCGCGCCCTCGTAGCGGCGGATCGCGTTGAGCACCTCCTCACGGGAGGCGGGGTCGAGGTTGTTGGTGGGCTCGTCGAGCAGGAGGACGTTGGCCGCGGAGACGACCAGGGAGGCCAGGGCCAGCCGGGTCTTCTCACCGCCGGAGAGCACCCCGGCAGGCTTGTGCACGTCGTCGCCACTGAAGAGGAACGCCCCCAGGACGGTGCGCGCCTCGGTGTCGGTGAGCTGCGGTGCCGATGACTGCATGTTCTGCAGCACCGACCGCTTGGTGTCGAGGGTCTCGTGCTCCTGGGCGTAGTAGCCGACCTTGAGCCCGTGACCCGGCACGACCTGCCCGGTGTCTGGCTGGTCGACGCCGGCCAGGATGCGCAGCATCGTCGTCTTGCCGGCGCCGTTGAGCCCCAGGATGACCACGCGGGTGCCGCGGTCGATGGCCAGATCGACGGCGGTGAAGACCTCGAGCGCGCCGTAGGACTTCGAGAGGTCGTTGGCAGTGAGCGGGGTCTTGCCGGACGGCGCGGGTGAGGGGAACTTGATCGAGGCGACCTTCTCCTGCTGCCGCTCCCCCTCGACGCCGGCCATGATCTTCTCGGCGCGCTTGAGCATGCTCTGCGCGGCCGTCGCTTTGGTGGCCTTGGCACGCATCTTGTTGGCCTGGTCCGTGAGCGTCTTGGCCTTGTTCTGCGCGTTCATCAGCTCGCGCTTGCGCCGGGCCTCGTCGGTCTCACGCTGGGTCAGATACTGCTTCCAGGGCATGTTGTAGATGTCGATCACCTCGCGGTTGCCGTCGAGGTGGAAGACCTTGTTGACCGTCTGGGCGAGCAGGTCGTTGTCGTGGGAGATCACGATGAACCCGCCCTTGTAGGACTTCATCCAGTCGCGCAGCCAGATGATCGAGTCGGCATCGAGGTGGTTGGTCGGCTCGTCGAGGATGAGCACCTCGGCCGACGAGAAGAGGATGCGCGCCAGCTCGACCCGGCGTCGTTGACCACCGGAGAGCGTCTTCAGCGGCTGGGTCATGATCCGGTCGGGGATGCCGAGCGACTGGGCGATCTGCAGGGCCTCGGTCTCGGCGGCGTAGCCACCGCCCGCGTCGAGCTCGTCGTGGGCGCGCTGGTAGCGCTTCATCGCCTTCTCGCGGACGTTGGGATCCTCGGAGCCCATCTCCTCCTCGGCGATCCGCATGCGGCGTACGGCATCGTCAAGCCCTCGTGCGGAGAGGATGCGGTCCTTGGCGATCACCTCGGGATCTCCGACCCGCGGGTCCTGGGGCAGATAGCCGATCTCACCGGTGTTGGACACCGTTCCGGAGGCAGGCAAGTGGTCGCCGGCGAGCACCTTCGTCAGGGTCGTCTTCCCAGCGCCGTTGCGGCCTACGAGCCCGACCTTGTCGCCGGGTCCGACTCGGAATGTGACGTTCTCCATCAAAAGTCTGGCGCCGACGCGGACTTCTAGGTCATGGGCAGTGATCATCTCCGTCACTAGTGTATGGGCGGGGCACTCGGTCCCACACATCACCACCTCCAGGGGGACAAGATGCGGTTCAACCCGAAGGCCAGACTCGACACCAGCCGGACCTCCGGCGGCGGTGGCGGTGGGGGGTTCGGTGGTGGTGGCGGTCGGATCCCGATCCCCGGCGGCAAGGCGAGCGGTGGCATCGGCACCGTCATCCTGCTCCTGGTCTTCTTCCTCGTCACCCAGTGCATGGGCGTCGGCCCGCAGGTCCTCGGCGACAGCGGAGGCTCGACCTCGGTCGGCACCGGCACCTTCGGCGGCATGCAGGCGGCCGACGGCGGCGAGACCGGCGACTTCGGGTCGTGCCAGACCGGCGAGGACGCCAACAACGACGAGAACTGCGCCTTCGTCGCCCTGGAGAACTCGATGACCGGCTACTGGGACTCCCAGCGGGACCTCGCCGGCCGGTTCCAGCCCGAGCAGGAGGTCGTGATCTTCGCCGACCAGGTCCAGACCGGCGGCTGCGGCTCGGCATCGAGCTCCGTCGGCCCGTTCTACTGCCCGGCCGACCAGACGATCTACCTCGACCCGACCTTCTTCGACTCGATCTTTGAGCAGCTCGGCGGGCAGGACACCACCTTCGTACGCGCCTATGTGCTCGCCCACGAGTACGGCCACCACATCCAGAACCTGCTCGGCACCATGGGCCAAGTCCGCACCCAGCAGGGTCCCGAGTCCGACGCGGTACGTCTGGAGCTGCAGGCCGACTGCTACGCCGGCATGTGGACCGCCGCCGCCGAGGACGACGGGTTCGTCGACGACATCACCGACCAGGACATCACCGAGGGCATCGATGCCGCCAAGACCGTCGGCGACGACCACATCCAGTCCCGCACCACCGGCCGCGTCGACACCTCGTCGTTCACCCACGGCTCCTCCGAGCAGCGGATCGCCTGGTTCAGGAAGGGCCTGACCACCCCCGACTCCATCGCCGGCTGTGACACGTTCAGGGCGCGGGATTTGGACAACCCGTAGGCCCGTGCAGGGATACCCGGTTAACCGGGTATCCCTGCACTTCTCGGGCATTGCAACACCTGAGAAGTGCAGGGATTGCCTGAGCGATGGTGCAGATGTGACGCATGTGACCGCGCACGGCTCACATCTCGAGCAGCGCCTCCACCAACGGAGCCTGCTTCTGCAGCGTCCGCAGATGAGGCGCGACGGCGGGGTGGCGGAACTTCGCGAGCAGCGGTCCCTCCCCCGGCTTGATCCGGCTCAGCGCCCACTCCGCTCGGCTCAGCGCGGTGTAGACGGCGCTGATCTGCGCACCGAGCGTCACCTCCTCCCGGGTCGCGACGCCGGAGGGCAGCCCCAGGACGTACGCCTCCAGCAGTGGCTCGAACGATTCCCGGGCGTGCAGCAGATAGAGCCCGAGGTCGCCACCGACGGGGCCGTGGCCCAGGCTCGACCAGTCGATCGCGATCAGCCGCTCGCCGTCGTCGGTACGGCCGAGGAGGTTCTGCGGCGCCGGGTCGCCGTGCTGGGCGACCTGGGGCAGCTCGTCGAGGAGGTTGGTGAAGCGCCCGCGCCGCTCCCAGAGCGTGTGGGCGATGTCCGCGGCGGTCGTCCGCATCATCGTCGGCCAGCCGCCGTTGTACTCCACCCGTGCGATCCGGTCGCGGAACTGGTCGCGCGCCAGCCAGCGCGCCTCGCCCAGGTCCGCGCCGGCGAAGCGGCCCATCGAGAGCGCCGCGAAGAGCCCGGAGTTGGCGGCGTCCTCGACCCAATCGCTGGTCAAGGTGATGCCCTCGTCGTCCTCGGCGACGCTCGTACGCGCGCCGATCATGCCCAGGGTGTCATCGACGAGCCCCGCGGTGGCGACGTCCGCCGCCCGCCGCCAGTAGGCGAAGTGTCGCCGGCGGCTCAGCTCGGCCGGATCGTACGCCCCCGGCTGCCCGAGCCGCTTGACCACGACCGGCTCCTGCTCCTCGCCCACAGCAGTGCGCCAGACCCCCAGCGTGGAGGGTCCGGTGCCGCCGGGTAGGACGAGCCACCCTGGGTCGGGCTGCCACATGCTTGCCAAAGTAGCGCATCCTCGCAGGTCGCAACGGCACTCACCGCCGGGAGGCGACGACGGGATGCTGAGTTTGATCCTGGGGCCGATATGGTTGAGCCGATGTCCGAGACTGACTACTGCGAGCTGTGTGACCTGCCGAAGTCACAGTGCATCCATGGGCGGCCCCCGGCCCCGCCCGCCCCGGCTCCAGTGAAGAAGCCGACAACCCGGGTGCGGAAGACCACGACGAGCTCGACGGCCGCCGCGCCAAAGGTCGTCACCAAGTCCGCTCCCCGCAAGTGGACCCCGCCGGCCGCCTTCGCGCCGCTCATCCTCGAGATCCTCGAGACCGCCGGCGGTTCGATGTCTGCCGACGACGTCCTCGACGAGCTCGAGAGCCAGCTGGGCGACAGCCTCCTCCCGGGCGACTTCGAGACCACCCCGGAAGGCGAGCTCCGCTGGCGCTACGCGGCGCGACGCGCCCGTCAGACGCTGCTGACCGACGGCTCGATGGTCAAGGGTTCGCCGGGAGTCTGGCAGCTCCCCTGACGCCGATGCGTCAGCTGTCGGCGTTGAGCACCTCGATACGCACCTTCTGGGCGTCCTCGATCGCCTGATCGAGCACCGCGCGGTTGGGGTCCTGAACCGCCAGCCACGGTCCGGTCACCGTGAGCGCTTGAAGCCGCCGGTCCCCGAGCACGTCGTCGACGCCGCCGTGGTCGCCGCCGGTGACGAGCGGGCCCCGCAGCCCGTCGAGGATCCGGGCGGCGTGCTCGGCCGCCGCCTCGTACGCAGCGCTGGCCTGGTTGGCCCGGCGCCGGGCGAAGCGCTGCTGACTCCAGCCACCCGCCTTGGTCTTCCCCTGGACGTGCCGCCGCCCGATCTTGTGGTCGACGATCTCGCCGCCGCTCATCCGGGCGATCGCGAAGCCGCCCTTGCGCACCAACAGGAGGCCCCATTCCTGCGGGGCCGCCGCGGCGGCGATGAACGCCTCGACCTCGGCCGGCCCGGCGTACGTCTTCTCGAACGGCAGCGCCGCGATGAACGAGGAACCATCAGCGGCGGCACCGGTCAGCGCGCCGGAGTCGACCGCGAGCCGGGTCTCGCCGTGGCGCCCTGCGAAGTTGTCGACCCAGCGCTGGATCCGAGCGACCGGGACGGCGACGTTGGGCATGTCCGTACGCTACCGGTCCAGGCCACGCAGCAGTCGAGGCGGCGCGATGTGGCGATAGGCGTCCTCGCAGATCTCGGTGACCTCGCCCCAGTCGACGTCACCGTCGAGCCGCATGCCGAGCCAGCCGCGGCCGCCGACGTACGGAGGTACGAAGAACCGCTCGGGATCGTCACCTACGATCTCGGCCTGCACCCCCGCCGCAGCGGCCGCCCACAGATGCGGCTCGTCGCGCTCGTGATGCCCCTGCGGCCACAGCATGACGAACTGCTTCTTCACGAAGAACCCAGGCGCGCCATGACTGACCCGCTCGGTGCTCTCCGGGAACCCGAGGCAGATCTCGCGGACCCGCTCGGTCAGCTCGGTCGGTGTCATGTGCCCATCATCCGGGTTTCCGGATCACTCAGGCTTCGGCCAGACGAGCTCGAACTGCTCCATCACGACCGGCATGTCCTCGCTGAACTCGTGGTCGGGACCGGCGAACTCGGTGAAGAAGCGTTCGTGCACCTCGCGCCAGTACTCGAGCGACAGGTCGCCTTCGCCCTCCAGCCGCGCGAACTCCTCAGGGACGTCCCGGAACGGGGCGATGTCGACCTGGGTGGTGGCGATCAGTGCCCGTGGATGACCGGACCCGTCGAGGATGATGCTCATGCCACCGACGGTCGGGAGCGGCTCGTCTCCGTTCTCGAAGTCCCACTGGGCAGTGGCCGTCGCGGTCTTCACCCCCTCGAGAACGAGCTCGAGCAGACCGTCGGCCTCCTCCGGCGTACCGCCGAAGGCCCAGGCCGGCGGCTGCAGCGCCTCGAGCGGCGATGCTCCGAAGTAGCCAGGCGCTGCGCTGAGGTGGGCGTGGTGCTTCACGTCATCCCAGAACGCGGCGATGTCAGCCTCCTGCTGGGAGTCGGACACAGGGGCATCAGGCTCAGGGGTCGCGGAGTCGTTCATAGGCGACACTCAATCACAGTTCGCGTTAGCCGTGCCGGGACTCGACGGAGGTACGCGGCGTGGCTGATCGCGCGGTCACCAGGCGTGCCTGGGCGCGCCAGCCGAGGCCGTCGTAAAGGGGCTCGCCCATCTCGCTGGCGACCAGAAGGCCATGGACAGCACCGGCCTCCCGGGCGGCCGCGACGAGCAGGCTCATCACCGCGCCGCCGAGACCGCGGCGTCGGTGGTCGGGCTCGGTCTCGATCCGGTCGGCGACGGCGTCGGCGCCGATGACGGCGATCCGCCCGCGGGCCGCGACGGCCTCGCCCGCGCTGACTGTCACGGTGAAGACGCCGCCGTCACGCTCCACCTCGGCGCGATAGCCCTCCGGGACAGCCCGGGAGGCGTGGTCGGCGAGGTCGATCGACATCAGCGCCTCCTCGCCATCGTTGGCCACCAGCCCGGCCTCCACGAACCACGGGCGTACGCCCGCGGGCGACTCGGTCACCACCGACAACCACGCCTCGGGCGTGGCTCGGGCGGTGTCGACGAGCCCGGCGAGCGTCTCCGCGTCGTCGGTCGCCACCCACTCGACCCGGCGCCCGGGCTGCCCCACCTCCACGCGTACGCCTCCGGGCACTGCCGCGGGACGCGGGAAGCCCCGTGCGTACGCCCAGCCGCGGGCCCACCGGGAGACCAGGTCCGCAAGGTCGACGGCGCCCAGGACCGCAGCGGAAAGCGCGGCCTGGCGACCGCGGTACCACTCCCCCAACACCGTCGCGACCAGCACCCCGACGGCCAGCCCGAACGCCAGCGGATCCAGGGTGAACAGTCCGATCACCGCGAGTCCCACCGCGGCGATGTACCCGAACCAGATCCGACCAGGAGCCTCCACGTCCGCGGAGCCCACCCCGGTCAGCCGAGACGCTCCCGCAACGTCGCCACCCCCGGTCCGTCCAGATCGGCCAACGCGACCGACCGGCCGGAGAGCGCCATCGCCAGGGCCTCGCTGGGACCGGCGACCTCTTCGCCCGAGCCGTCGGCCGCGGTCCAGGACCAGTTCTGGTCGGTCGCGCGCAGCGCGAGCCCGTCGAGTCGTCCGGCCGGGACCACCCCGAGCGAGGCCTGCTTGGTCGGCAGCCAGTCGAGCACCGCGCGCCAGTCCTCGAGCGGGACGTCGGTGTCGAGACCGAGCGGCCGGGCGCAGTCACGCAGGTGGATGCAGTGGTCGGTGAACTGCCCCATCGGACCGACGCCCGGCGCCGGCACCCGCTTGGTGGCGTACGCCCTCAGCAGCCCGGTCAGCTCGGCGACCGGCCGACGCGCCTGCTCCTCGGCGATCGCGGCCGAGGCCCGGTCGATGGAGCCCCGGGCCAGCAGCGTACGCCACAGCAGCCGCCCGATCCCGACCGAGAACGGCATCGCGCTGTGCCCCAGCACCTCCCTCACCGTCCAGGCCGAGCAGAGGCTCTGCGTCTCCAGCTGGGACTCGTCGAGGCCGTCGAAGAAGTCGGCGAGCAGGCGGCGGTTGGCAGCGGTGCGGGCGGCTACGTCCATGCCTCCATCCTGTCAGGCCGCCTCCGCGACAGGCTCCACCACCGGCTTCGTCCCGGCGTACACGTCCCGGTCGATCTCATCCACGCCGTGCGCGACCAGCAGCGCGACCATGGTGTCTCCGTTGACGTTGAGGAACGTACGCAGGATGCCGGTGAACCAGTCCACCGCGATGAGCAGCCCGGCGGCCTCGATGGGCAGGTCCAGGGAGGTGGCCAGGAAGATGGCGACGACCGGGAACCCGCCGGGCACCGTGATCGTGCCGATGTTGAGCAGCACCGCCAGCGCCATCCCGAGCGCGATGTCGCCCGGGGAGAGCGAGACGCCGGAGGCCTGGGCGAGGAAGAGCACCACGATCGTGTAGTTGAGCACCGCGCCGCACGAGCCCATCGTCATCCCCAGGCAGAGCGTGAAGTCCGCGACCCGCTTCGAGATCCCGAACTTCTCGACCGCGTTCTTCAGCACCGTCGGGAAGGTGACGGCCGACGATGTCGTGGTGACGGCCACGACGGTCTGTTCGGCGAGCTTCGCAGGCAGGCGCAGCGGGTTGAGCCGGGTGACGGCGACGACCACGACGACGTAGAGGGCGGAGATGATCACCACGCCGGCCAGGGTCGTGCCCAGGTAGGCGAGCGCGGTCGTGACCACCCCGAAGCCGACGCGGCCGGCGAGGTCGGCGAGGAGGCAGAAGACGCCGATCGGCGCCAGGAACATCACGTACCTGATCATCAGCAGGACGATCGCCTGGATCTGCTCGAAGAAGGTGAGCACGACGGTCGGGCCGTTCATCGCGGTGTAGCGGTTGAGCGCGAGACCGAAGATCAGGGCGAAGACGATGATCGGCACCATCGCGCCGGTGGCCATCGCCTCGACCACGTTGGTGGAGACGAAGCCGGTCACGGTCTGCTGCCAGCCGACCGCGGTCGCCGCAGCCGAGTCGGTCAGGGTCGGGTCCAGCTCGCCGTCATAGCGCATCCCCGAGCCCGGCTGGATCAGCTCGGCGAGCCCCCAGCCGACGAAGGCGGCGGCCACCGCGAACCCCAGCATCCAGCCGAAGGTCGCCCCGGCCAGCCTGCCGGCGCCCGCCCCGGTCATCGCGCCCGTCGCGACGATCACCGACGAGGCGACCAGCGGGACGATCGACATCTGGATCAGCCGGATGAAGATGTCACCGACGAACTTGAGGTTCGCCGCCCACTCCCCCACGATCAGGCCGAAGACGATGCCGGCGACCGCGCCGACGAGGATCAGGACGGCTGGGGACTTCAAGACCTTCATCGGGTCTCCTAAGCGTCGGGGACGGTGGATCCCGGACGCTAACGAGGCCGCGTACGCCGCCGGTTAAGCCGTCGTCACCGGCACGTTTCCCGCCGACAAACCAGTGGTCCCGGCTGGGGCGGGGTGAATACCATTGATGTCATGCGCGAGACCACGATCTGCAAGCACCTGGGCCGACCGGTCCAGGACGTGGAGTTTGCGCGCTCGGAGCCGCAACCGACGTAGGTGCTCACGCATCCACCAGGGCCGCTCCGATCGAATCGGAAGCGGCCCTTTCTCATGTCCAGCAGCATCACCAGGAGGTGAACGAGATGGAGATCATCACACTCTTCGGAGAGGGCAACAGCTCGAAGACCTACGAGCTGACGCTGAAGCACCCGACTCCCCGGACCGACGAGTGGGCCTGCGTGGGCGAGGACCCGGAGCTCTTTCATCCCGAGGACCTCACCCAACTCGCCGAGGCGCAGCAGGTCTGCGCCGACTGCCCGATGCGGCAGACCTGCCTCGAGCTCGGGACCGCCCGGCGGGAGTGGGGAGTCTGGGGCGGTGTGCTCCTGGAGAGCGGCAAACCTCGAGACACCCCCAGAACTCCGGGGCGGAAGCCCTACAAGCGCAGCCAGGAAGCGATCGCACGCGCCCGTCGCGTCGCCTGAAATGACGTGGGAGTCCTGAGGCCACCCAGTGACCTCAGGACTCCCACGTCGGGCAAACCCTCAGACGTTGAACCCGAGAGCGCGCAGCATCTCGCGGCCGTCGGGGGTGATCTTGTCCGGGCCCCACGGCGGCATCCAGACCCAGTTGATGTGTACGTCGTTGACCATGCCCTCCAAGGCCTGCGCGGTCTGGTCCTGGATGACGTCGGTCAGCGGGCAGGCCGCCGAGGTCAGGGTCATGTCGATGACCACGTTGGAGTGGTCCTCGATGTGCAGGCCGTAGATCAGGCCCAGGTCGACGACGTTGATGCCGAGCTCGGGGTCGACGACGTCCTTCATCGCCTCTTCGACGTCCTCGATCTTCAGGCTTGCGCCCTCGACCGTGGACGTACGCATCCCCTGCCACTCAGGCGCCTCGTGACCGTGGCCATGGCCGTGGCCCGAGTGGTCATGACCGGAGTGGTCGTGACCCGCGTGGTCGTGTCCCGCGTGATTGTGCTCAGCGTGGTCGGTCTCAGTCATCAGTTCTCCTCAGCGACAGTCTTCGCGGCGGCGTCTTTCCAGGCCATCCACGACAGCAGCGCGCACTTGATCCGGGCGGGGAACTTGGCGACGCCGGCGAAGGCGATGCCGTCCTCCAGAATGTCCTCGTCGGGCTCCACCTGGCCCTTGCCCTGCATCAGCCGCAGGAACTCCTCGTGGATCACCATCGCCTCGTCCACCGTCTTGCCCACGACCAGGTCGTTGAGCACGGAGGCCGAGGCCTGCGAGATGGAGCAGCCGAGGGCGTCGTAGGAGATGTCCTCAATCTTGCCGCCGTCGACGTGGAGCCGCAGGGTGATCTCGTCACCGCAGGTCGGGTTGACGTGGTGAACCTCCGCCTCGAAGGGGTCGCGAAGACCCTTCCCGTGCGGGTTCTTGTAGTGGTCCAGGATGATCTCCTGGTACATGCTCTCGAGGTTCGCGGCAGTCATCACTTGTCCAACTTGAAGAACGTGCGTACGTATTCCAACCCCTCGACCAGCGCGTCGATCTCGGCGGGCGTGGTGTAGAGGTAGGACGACATCCGGTTGGAGGCCTGTACGCCGAACCGCTGGTGGGCGGGCTTGGCGCAGTGGTGCCCGGCACGGATGGCGACGCCCTTGGAGTCGAGGACCTGGGCCACGTCGTGCGGGTGCACGCCGTCGAGCTCGAAGGAGATCGCTCCGCCACGCTTGGCGGCGTCGGCCGGGCCGAGCACGGTCACGCCCGGGACGGTCGCGAGGCGCTCCAGGGCGTAGGCCGTGATCGCCTGCTCGTGGGCGTGGACGTTCTCCATGCCGAGGTGCATGAGGTATTCCAGCGCCGCACCAAGACCCACGGCCTCGGCGATCGGCGGGGTGCCGGCCTCGAACTTGTGCGGGATCGGCGCGTAGGTCGACTTCTCCATCGTGACCGTGGCGATCATCTCGCCGCCACCGAGGAACGGCGGCAGCGCCTCGAGCGCAGCACGCCGGCCCCACAGGACGCCGATGCCGGTCGGGCCGACGACCTTGTGGCCGGTGAAGGCGAGGAAGTCGGGACGCTCCTCCTCGGACATGCCGGCCAGGTCGATCGGCAGCACCGGGGCGGCCTGCGCGGCGTCGACGACGACCAGCGCACCGACTTCGTGGGCCTTGCGGGCGATCTCGGCGATCGGGTTGATCGTGCCGAGCATGTTGGAGACCCAGGTCAGCGCGACGATCTTGGTCGCCGGTGTGATCAGCTCATCGATGTTCGACAGGTCGAGGTCACCGGAGTCGGTGAGCCCGAACCACTTCAACGTCGCACCCGCACGCTGCGTGGCGAGCTGCCACGGAACGATGTTGGAGTGGTGCTCCATCTCGGTGGTCACGACCACGTCGCCCGCGGCCAGCGGCACGGTGTTGGCGACCAGGTTGAGCGCCTCGGAGGCGTTCTTGGTGAAGATCACCTCGTCGCGCTCGGGCGCGCCGAGGAAGCGCGCGACGGTGTCGCGCGCCCCCTCGAACGCCTCGGTGGCCTCGGCACCCAGGTGGTGCATCGCCCGGGCGATGTTGGCGTTGTGCCGCTCCAGGTGGTCGACCATGGTGTCGATCACGATCTGCGGCTTCTGCGAGGTGTTGGCGCTGTCGAGGTAGACCAGCGGGGTCTCGCCGCCGTCGAAGGTGCGCTCCAGGATCGGGAAGTCCTTGCGGACCAGATCCAGGTCGGGCAGCAGACCCTTCATGTCAGACCCCTGCCGAGACGTACTTCTCGTAGCCGTTGGCCTCCAGCTCCTCGGCCAGGTCCGGGCCACCCGACTCCGCGATCCGGCCGGCCACGAAGACGTGCACGTGGTCAGGCTTGATGTAGCGCAGGATGCGGGTGTAGTGGGTGATCAGCAGGACGGACTTGCCATCGCGGGCGCGGAAGTCGTTGATCCCCTCGGAGACGACCTTGAGCGCGTCGATGTCGAGGCCGGAGTCGATCTCGTCGAGCAGCGCGAAGGCCGGGTCGAGGATGTCGAGCTGGGCGATCTCGTGGCGCTTCTTCTCGCCACCGGAGAAGCCTTCGTTGACCGAACGCTGCGAGAAGGTCGGGTCCAGGTGCATCTTGTTCATCGCACCGTTGACGTCCTTGACCCACGTACGCAGCTTGGGGGCCTCGCCGTCCAGCGCCGTCTTCGCGGTGCGGAGGAAGTTGGCCACGCTCACGCCGGGAACCTCGACGGGGTACTGCATCGCCAGGAAGAGTCCGGCCTTGGCGCGCTCGTCGACCGACATCTCCAGGACGTCCTCACCGTCGAGGGTGACGGTGCCGCCGGTGATGGTGTACTTCGGGTGGCCGGCGATCGAGTAGGCAAGCGTCGACTTGCCCGAGCCGTTGGGGCCCATGATCGCGTGGGTCTCGCCGGAGTTGATCGTCAGGGTCACGCCCTTGAGGATCTCCTTGGCACCGTCCTCGGTGTTCACCGAGACCGTGAGGTCCTTGATCTCAAGCGTGCTCATGCGGTTGCGTCCTTCTCGATAAGGGTGTTGATGTTCTTGGCGAGCTCGGCCTCGACCGTGCTGGTCAGCTTCTCCTCGAGCTCGGGGACACCGATCTGACGGATCAGGTCGTTGAAGAAGCCGTGCACGACCAGGCGCTTGGCCTCGGTCTCGGAGATGCCGCGGCTCTGCAGGTAGAAGAGCTGCTCGTCGTCGAACCGGCCGATCGCCGACGCGTGACCCGCGCCCTCGATCTCGCCGGTCTCGATCTCCAGGTTGGGCACGGAGTCGGCCCAGGCACCGTCGGTGAGGATGAGGTTTCGGTTCTCCTCATACGTCTCGATGCCCTCGGCCTCCTTGCGGATCAGCACGTTGCCGATCCAGACCGCGTGGGCCTTCTCGCCCTGCAGCGCGCCCTTGTAGACCACGTGGGACTTGGTCTTCGGGGCGGTGTGGTCGACGAAGAGACGGTGCTCGATGTGCTGGCCGGCGTCGGCGAAGTAGAGGCCGAGCGACTCCACGGAGCCGCCGGGGCCGGAGTACTCCGCCGAGAAGTCGTGGCGCACCACGTCGCCGCCGAAGCTCACCGAGACGTGCTTGAGGTTGGCGTCGCGGCCGACCTTGGCGTGCTGGGTGGAGAGGTGGACGGCGTCGTCGGCCCAGTCCTGGACGGAGACGACGGTGAGGTCGGCGCCGTCCTCGACGACGATCTCGATGTTGTCGGCCACGACGGCAGAGCCCTCGAAGACCAGCACGACGGTCGCCTTGGCGAACTTCTCCGCCACGATCACCGCGTGACCGGCGCCGGCGGTCTCCGAGCCGGTGCCGTGGTGGCGGATCACGGTCGCGCCCTCGACGACGGTGTCGGTCGGGATCCGCACGACGGTCGCACCGGTGCTGGCCGCCCAGGCCCGCGCCGAGACGCGGTCGGTCGGGACCAGGCCCGAGCTGCCGCGTACGGCATCGTCGGCCGCCACGGTCTCGACGGTCACGCCGGGGGCCGCCTCGACCTCCACCTTCGTCGCACCGTCGGCGAACGGAGCGTCGTTGTGGATGCCCTTGAGGCGCTTGAGCGGGGTGAACCGCCAGATCTCCTCGCGACCCTTCGGCACCTCGTGCGCCTCGACGTCGAAAGAGCCTTCCGGGTGGAGGTGGGACTCGACCTTGTCGAGCTCCAGGGCCTCCTGAACAGCTGCGGTCATCAGCCGACCGCTCCTTCCATCTGCAGTTCGATCAGGCGGTTGAGCTCGAGGGCGTACTCCATCGGGAGCTCCTTGGCGATCGGCTCGACGAAGCCGCGCACGATCATCGCCATCGCCTCGTCCTCGGCCATGCCGCGGGACATCAGGTAGAACAGCTGGTCGTCGGAGACCTTCGAGACCGAGGCCTCGTGACCCATCGAGACGTCGTCCTCGCGGATGTCGACGTAGGGGTAGGTGTCCGAGCGGGAGATCTGGTCGACCAGAAGCGCGTCGCAGAGCACGTTGGACTTCGAGCCGTGCGCGCCCTCGTTGATCTGGATCAGGCCGCGGTAGGACGTGCGGCCACCGCCACGCGCCACGCTCTTCGACAGGATGGACGAGGAGGTGTTCGGGGCGGCGTGCACCATCTTGGCGCCCGCGTCCTGGTGCTGGCCCTCGCCGGCGAACGCGATGGAGAGCGTCTCGCCCTTGGCGTGCTCACCCATCAGGTAGACCGCCGGGTACTTCATGGTCACCTTGGAGCCGATGTTGCCGTCGACCCACTCCATGGTCGCGCCCTCCTCGCAGGTGGCGCGCTTGGTGACCAGGTTGTAGACGTTGTTCGACCAGTTCTGGATGGTCGTGTAGCGAACGCGGGCGTTCTTCTTCACGATGATCTCGACGACCGCGGAGTGCAGCGAGTCGGACTGGTAGATCGGCGCGGTGCAGCCCTCGACGTAGTGAACGTAGGAGCCCTCGTCGGCGATGATCAGGGTGCGCTCGAACTGGCCCATGTTCTCGGTGTTGATCCGGAAGTAGGCCTGCAGCGGGATGTCGACGTGGACACCCTTGGGCACGTAGATGAAGGAGCCACCCGACCACACGGCGGTGTTCAGCGCGGCGAACTTGTTGTCGCCGACGGGGATCACCGTGCCGAAGTACTCCTGGAAGATCTCCGGGTGCTCCTTGAGCGCGGTGTCGGTGTCGAGGAAGAGCACGCCCTGGGCCTCGAGGTCCTCGCGGATCGAGTGGTAGACGACCTCCGACTCGTACTGCGCGGCGACACCGGCGACCAGGCGCTGCTTCTCCGCCTCCGGGATGCCGAGCCGGTCGTAGGTGTTCTTGATGTCCTCGGGCAGGTCCTCCCACGAGGTGGCCTGCTTCTCCGACGAGCGCACGAAGTACTTGATGTTGTCGAAGTCGATGTCCGAGAGGTCGGAGCCCCAGGTGGGCATCGGCTTGCGGCCGAAGAGCTTGAGGCCCTTCAGGCGCAGGTCGAGCATCCACTGCGGCTCAGACTTCTTGCCGGAGATGTCGCGGACGATGGCGTCGTTGAGACCGCGCTGTGCCGCGGCACCGGCGACGTCCGAGTCGGACCAGCCGAACTCGTACTTGCCGATGCCCTTCAGCTCGGGGTTGAGCTCCTCGATGGAGGTCATGTCGTGACCTGCTCCTTCTTCTTCGAAACTTCGCCGGGACCGGAGGATCCAGGAGGGATGTGCGTCGTGCAGACTCCGTCGCCGTGGGCGATGGTGGCCAAGCGTTGTACGTGGGTGCCGAGCAGCTTCGCGATCGCCTCTGTCTCCGCCTCGCAGAGCTCGGGGAACTCCTGGGCGACGTGGGCGACCGGGCAGTGCTGCTGGCACAGCTGCTCACCTGCGTCATGGCCGTTGATCAGCGGCAGCTCCCTGACGGAGGCCGCATAGCCGTTGGCCGTGAACACATTCGCAAGCACCTGCGCGGGGCTGAGGTCCGTCTCGCTGGCGGCGATCCGGTCCAGTCCCTGCTTGATGAACGCCGCACGGCGCTCCGCGAATTCCCGCACGGCCTCTTCGCCGGCCACCTCGGAGAGGAACCGCAGCGCCTCGACCGCCAGGTCGTCGTACTTCTTCTCGAAGCCGTCCCTACCCTGGTCGGTGAGCGCGAAGAGCTTGGCCGGGCGGCCTCGCCCGCGCGTGGACGCGGTGCGCGGCTCACGCTGCTCCACCGCCTCCTCCTCGGCCAGGGCGTCCAGGTGGCGCCTGACCGCGGCCGGGGTGAGATCGAGCCGCTTGGCCAGCGTCGCAGCGGTCTGCGGACCGTCGACAAGCAGCGACCGAGCGACCCGCTGGCGGGTGCTCTCCTCGCTGGTCTCTGCGGGCTGCAGAGTGCTCTCGTCGAATTTCACAACACCATTGTGACGTTATTCCCCCGGGCGATTCAACGAAGGCAACCCTTACTTGCTCGCTGATCCGCGACAACGTGTCGTACGTCACGCCGCATCCCGCTCAGTAGGGGTCACTGGTCAGCCTGTGGGCATCCCGTCAAGGGTGGGGGAGGCGAGGGCGGCGACGCCGATGTAGACGGCGTCGGGCGGCAGCCAGCGGGTGCCGCGGTCTGAACGTAGGACCGCGCGACCGCGTTCGAGGTCGAAGACACCGACCCTGGTGCGGCCGCCGAAGCGTACGACCGCCACCTCGCCGCGCTTGGGTCGGCGGGGGTTGATCATCAGGTCGGAGCCCGGCGGAAGGCCACGAGAGGTGAGGTGGGCGCCGACGAGACGGTAGACCTGCGTCCCCTCGTCCGGCGCAGGCGCCGATGATCGCTTGATGGGCGCTGGCAACGCATGAGGAGCGATGTCGAACGGCAGCGGTACGTCGCGCCGGGACGCGCCGCCAGTCGATCTCATGTTCGAAAGCGTACCGGTCGACGACGGCGCACGGAACCGCTCTGGAATCGCGGATTCGCCCAAGTGCCCTGCTCTCCCTGCGCCGGTCAGAGAGACTGTGGCCCATGACGGTCAATGACCCCACGGACTGGGAAACCGCGTACGTCCGCGGCACGACCGGCTGGGACCTCGGCGCTCCCCTGGCCTACATCAAGGAGGACGCGGCACTGTTCGGGGAGCCCGGCACCGCCTTCGCGCCAGGTGCCGGTCGGGGACACGATGCGGCGGGGTTGGCGGCTGCCGGATGGCGTACGACGGTTGTCGATGTCTCGCCCACGGCGGCCGCCCACGCAGCAGAGCACTACCCGGACCTCACCTACGTCATCGGCGACGCATTCGACGTCGACGTCGTCCTGGCCGCGACCGGCGGACCGGTCGACCTGATGTGGGACCACACCTTCTTCTGCGCGCTGCCGCCCGCCTGGCGCGTCCGCGTCGGCGACCTCGCCCGCGCGGTCGTACGCCCCGGCGGACGGGTCGCGTCGGGGGTCTTCCCGATCGACCGGCCGAGCGAGGAGCCGGGCCCGCCATGGACGTACGTCCCCGAGGACATGACCCGCGCGCTCGGTCCCGACTTCGACCTGGTCCACCTCTCCGAGCCCCGCCGGCTGAACCCGCGGCTGCCGTGGAGCCACCGCCTCGGGATCTGGCAGCGCCGCCTCAGCGTTCACGCAGCGGCGTCCTTGCGGCACTCGACACCCTCGGTCTGAGCGGCAGGTCGGCGACGGTGAAGGTCTCCTTCGCCTTCGTGCGCGACATCCTCCGCCCCGACCCATGGGAGGCGGAGCATGGTTGACGCCACGGCCCCTCAGCTCGAGGGCAGCTGGTAGGCCGTCGTCTCGCTGTCCTCGCGCGCCGCGTCGGCGCCGCCCACCAGCAGCAGGTCACCGACCTTTGTCACCACGGCGGGTGCGTTCTCGACGGAGCCGACGACGTCCTCGGAGCCGTCATCGAGGTCGCGACGGAGCACGCTGTAGCCAGCGTCGGACCGGGTGTCACGACCGATGTAGACGCCCTTCTCGTCAGCCCCCAGGAAGATGTCGCCGGCTTCGCTCGCCCGACTCCAAGCCTCAGTGCCCGAGGTCAGATCCCACGTTCGAACGGCGCCGTCCGCGGCGGCGTCGGACCCGGACAGCTCCTCGTCGTAGGCGCCGGCGATCCGGTCTCCCACGACGTCGGCCAGCCCGAGCGTCGGCGCCGCAGCGCCGGCATCCAGGGACCGGCCGACGATCCTTCCCAGCTGACCGGTGCGTGGGTCGATCACGCGAACGCCCTGCACCCCCTCGATCCACACGTCGGCGACGATCGGTTCGGTGGCGTAGACGGCGCCCACCTGTGGGCGGTCGCCGGCGACCGTCCACAGGCGCTTGCCGGTGTCGACGTCGAAGCCGCTGATGCCGTCCGCCTCGGGCACCAGGGCGGTGGCGCCGGTGGTGGCCACCCGACATCCGAACGCGCCCAGCTCGCCCGCGCCCTGACGAGCCCGCAGTGGCTCCAGCGGGTCGCCGGTCGTCGCGTCCCAGCGTTCGACCGCGCACTCGGTCGTGACCGACACGGTCTTCTCGGTCAGCCCGACCATGCCGCCACCCTCGGATCGTCCGCCGATCGACGTGAACGTCGCCGACCACAAGGCGTCGCCGTCAGCGGTGTCGACGACCGTGACCCGATCGCAGCCGTGCATGCCCGAGGGATGGTCACGCACCGCGACGAGCCCGGCCTCGTTCACGGGCGAGATCTCACACACGTTCTCCTCGAGCGGCAGATGCCACGCCTCCTTGCCGTCGGCGAGGCGTACTGCCTCGATCCGGGAGGAGTCGATGTTGGCGTATATCCACAGGTCGTCGGTCGCGGTCCAGGAGCCGGCTGACAGGAACTCGCTCTCCGGGCCGCCCGCTCGAGACCACTTCTCGGCCAGCTCCGACCCCGACCTGTCCGCCTCACCGCAACCGACGAGCAACGTGCTGACCACCACGACCGCCGCCACGAACGCCTGCTGAGATTTCATGGGCCTTTACGTTAAGGCCACTCACGACCCGGTGGTCGCCTTTCCGGAAGAAGGAACCGTCCGAGAGTTGTGAAGCCGAGAGTGACCGATAGGCCACTCTCGGCTTCACAACCTCAGCCCTTCACGCACAGCAGCGTGCGGAGTCGTGCCTCGACGGCAACCAGATCCGTCTGTGCCTCGATGACGCTCTCCAGGGACTTGTACGCACCGGGGATCTCGTCGACGACACCGGCGTCCTTGCGGCACTCGACTCCCTCGGTCTGAGCGGCGAGGTCGGCGACGCTGAACATCTTCTTCGCCTTCGTACGCGACATCTTCCGTCCCGCGCCGTGGGAGGCGGAGCAGTAGGACGCCTCGTTGCCGAGCCCGCGCACGACGTACGAACCGGTGCCCATCGACCCGGGGATCAGCCCGAACTCGTCGGACTTGGCCGAGATCGCGCCCTTGCGGGTGACCACCAGGTCGACGCCGTCGTACGTCTCCCGCGCGACGTAGTTGTGGTGGGCGTTGACCTCCTGGCCCCACACGACCTCGGGGAAGAAGCGCGCGAAGACGCTCTTCACCGTGGCCATCATGATCCGCCGGTTGAGCTTGGCGTAGTCCTGCGCCCAGTAGAGGTCGTGCAGGTAGGCGTCCATCTCCGCGGTGCCGGCCAGGAAGACCGCCAGGTCGCGGTCGGGCAGGCCGAGGTTGTGCTCGAGCCCCTTGGCCGCGTAGATGTGCCGCTCTGCGATCTCCTTGCCGATGTTCCGGCTGCCGGAGTGCAGCATCAGCCAGATCACGCCGTCGTCGTCCGAGGTCAGTTCTATAAAGTGATTTCCGCCGCCGAGCGAGCCGCACTGCGCGACGGCCCGCTTGTGCCGGTCGCCCAGCTTCGGCGCCCGCAGCTCCTCGAAGCCGCCGAAGAGCTTGTCGAAGGCGACCTTCAGCCGGAAGTCGTTGCGGACGGCGCCCGCCTGGCCGTCGTTGGCGTTGAACCCCACCGGGACGGCCTCCTCGATCGCCGAGCGCAGCGCGCCCAGGTCGTCGGGCAGGTCGCTCGTCGTGACCGAGGTCTTGACCGCCATCATCCCGCAGCCGATGTCGACGCCGACCGCGCTCGGCGAGACCGCGTCCTTCATCGCGACCACGGAGCCGACCGTTGCGCCCTTGCCGAGATGCACGTCCGGCATGACACGTACGCCGTGCACCCAGGGCAGCTTGGAGATGTTGCGCAGCTGGTCCTGGGCGGCGTGCTCGATCTCGTGCGGGCGTGCCCACATCAGGGTCTCTGCCGTGGCACCGGGCAGGGCGATAGGGAACTCGTTCGTCATCTTCTTTCCTCGCGTCGTGGCCGGGCATGCGGAAGGGCCGCTCCGGCCGGGGTTTGTCTCGGCAGGAGCGGCCCTTCAACGGGGTGCGCTGTGGCTCAGCGCGTCGGCGGCTCCTGGCCGATGCGGTCCGAGCGGAGGTCGGACGACAGGCAGGCTTCGCTCGCCTGACCGGGGTCACCGGCGGCGGTGCGGATCTCGACCGACCTGCGCATGCTCATCTCCTCGTGTGTTGCTGTGTCGGAAACGGTAGTCAGCGGCGAACGTCTGGTGCCACTGGTTTACGCGAGGCGGGCGGGGAAGCCGCCGGTGGCGACCGGGCCCCAGCGCTTCGGGGTGATCCTGAGGAGGGACTTGCCCTGGTCGACCATGGCCTGGCGGTACTCGTCCCAGTCGGAGTGCTCGCCGGAGATGTTGCGGAAGTAGGTGACGAACGCGTCCAGCGCTGCGCCACCGCTCGCCGCGTCGAGGACCTCCGCCTCGCCGTCCACCTGCACCCAGGCGCCGTTCCACTCCTCGGAGAGGACCATCACGCTCACCTGCGGGCGGCTGCGGGCGTTGCGGGTCTTGGCCCGCTCGGGGTAGGTCGCGATCACGATCCGCCCGTCGTCGTCCACGCCACCGGTGACCGGCGAGAGCTGCGGGGACCCGTCGGCTCGGCTGGTCACCAGGATCATCTGGTGGCGGGGACGTACGAACTCCAGGAGCCCCTCGAGATCAACGGTCGTGTTCGTCGCGATCGTGCGTGCCATGGTCCCCAGCCTGCCAGGTGAACCCGTCAGGGTCGGTGAAGGCCTCGCTGCCGCCGCCCAGCACGATTCCGTACGCAGCGGACGGGTCGAGCGCGACGCCGGTCTCCTTCTCCAGGGCGCGCCGGGGGTAGATCGCGAGCTGGACGGCTCCGGGAGCGGCCTCGAACTCGGCGTACTTGCCGCCGAAGCTCCGCTTCACGCCGAGCCCGCGCTCGGCGTAGAACCGCTTGGTCGCCTTGACGTCGGCGACGCCGAGGAGCAGGACGATGTCGTCGATCTCGCGGGTGGCGGGGCCGTTGTCCTTCTTCGCCGAGGTGGCGATCTTCCAGATCGAGCCGTCGGGGGCCTGGACGATGCCGCCGTAGCCCCAGAACGACTTCTCGACCGGCTTGAGCGAAGTGGCGCCGGCCGTGAGCGCGGAGTCGACGAGGCTGTCGACCGTCGAGGGCTGGCTGACGACCAGGGAGATCGTGAACGGGCGGCCGGTGCCGGTGCCCGGGCCCTGGCGTACGGAGATCTGGTCGGTGATCCCGAAGGCCTTCTCGTAGAACGCCTGGGCGTCCGTGGCGTCGGTTGCGTCGATGGTGATGGTCTCGAGTGTGAACATGTCTTGACCTTAGGAATCCCGGGGCCTGTGAGGCTTCTCGATTCCTGACCGCCTTGCCTGTTGATCTTCTGAGCAGAAATTGTGTCTGAGACACCGCGTCATGGCCCTGGGGGCATCCCGTCTCATCCCCGCGTTGGCCGTCCTTCGGTGGGAGTTGGGCGGCCAACGTCCTTACAGGCACCTAAGAATCCATAGGATCGCACCTAGGCGATTGGGCCGGTGGCGTACGCCTTCTTAGACTGCCGCCGTGGACTCTCCCGTCGCCAGGCCCGCTGTCGAGGTACGCGACCTGCGCATGACCTATGGCGACAAGACGGCCGTCGACGGACTCACGCTGAGCGTCGCGGAGGGCTCGATCACGGCCGTTCTCGGGCCCAACGGTGCCGGCAAGACGACGACCCTGGAGACCTGCGAGGGCTACCGGAAGCCCCAGCAGGGGACGGTACGCGTCCTCGGGCTCGATCCCATCGCCGACCGCAAGCAGCTGCTCCCCCGGATCGGGGTGATGCTGCAGGGGCAGGGCGCCTGGAGCGGCGTACGCGCCATGGAGATGCTCAAGCACATCGCCCGGCTGCACGCGCACCCGCTCGACGTCGACTACCTGGCCGAGCGGCTCGGCCTGGGCGAGTGCGGCCGCACCCCCTACCGGCGGCTCTCGGGCGGGCAGCAGCAGCGGCTCGGGCTGGCGATGGCGCTGGTGGGCCGTCCGGAGCTGGTGTTCGTGGACGAGCCGACGGCGGGGATGGACCCGCAGGGGCGGCGTACGACCTGGGAGCTGCTGCGCGAGCTGCGCGCCGACGGCGTCACCGTCGTGCTGACGACGCATTACCTGGAGGAGGCCGAGGAGCTGGCCGACCAGGTGCACATCATCGACCGCGGGCGGATGATCGCCTCGGGCAGTCCGCTCGAGCTCACCAGAGGTGGCGCGACCGCCACCGTGAGACTGGTGGTGACCAAGCCGTTCCCGCCCGGTGCCCGCGAGTCCTTGCGCAAGGCGCTCGGTGAGGACACCGAGGTCACCCTGCTCGACGAGCGCTCGATGCGGGTCACCGGGAAGGCCGACCCGACCACGCTCTCCAAGGTGAGCCGCTGGTGTGAGGAGAACGACGTCCTCCCGGAGTCGCTGACCCTGGGTCGCAGGAGCCTCGAGGACGTCTTCCTCGATCTCACCGGAGGGCTCCATCTCACCGAGGGGGTCGAGCATGTCTGAGGTGGCCACGGGGACGTTCACTCCCAAGCCCGGCGGCGCCCCGATCACCCGGCAGGTGGTCGCCCAGGCGCTGATGGAGGCCAAGCTGATGCTCCGCAACGGCGAGCAGCTCCTCCTCGCCGTCGTGATCCCGGTGATGGTGCTGGTCGGCGGCGTCACCGCGGGCAACGCGATCGACCTCGACCTCGGCACCGACCGGCCGTTGGTCGACCTCCTCACCCCGGGCGTCCTCGCCCTGGCGATCATGTCGACCTCGTTCACCAGCCTCGCGATCGCGACCGGGTTCGAGCGGCGCTACGGCGTGATCAAGCGGCTGGGTGCCTCACCGCTCCCCCGGATCGGCCTGCTCGCCGGCAAGGTGCTCGCGCTCGGCTGCGTACAGCTCGTGCAGCTCTTCATCATCGGCGCCGTCGGCCAGATCCTCGGCTGGACCCCCGCCGCGGGGTTCGGCACCGTCCTCGCCTTCTTCCTCGCCATCGCGATGGGCACGCTCGCCTTCGCCTCGCTCGGGCTCTTCGTCGCCGGCGTGCTGCGCGCCGAGGCGACCCTGGCCGCGGCCAACCTCATCTACCTGCTTCTCCTGGCCGGCGGCGCCGTGGTGCTGCCGCTGACGGCCTACGGCGCCTACGGCGACGTCGCCCGCTGGCTTCCCTCGGGCGCGCTCGGAGAGGCCGTACGCACCGCGTTCCTCGACGGCGTCCCGGCCTGGCGAGACCTCGGCGTACTCCTGATCTGGGCCGTTCTCGGCTCCACCCTCACAGCTAGGACCTTCAAGTGGGAATGACGTCCACCGAACCCGCAACCGGCCCGACTCCCTCGGCCAAGGACAAGGTTCTCGGCTGGCTCCACGCGCACCTGTTCGGGCTGGCGGTGGCCAACCTGATCGCCAATATCGGGATCGTGGTCACCGGCGGAGTGGTCCGGTTGACGGGCTCCGGACTCGGCTGCCCGACCTGGCCCAAGTGCACCGAGGAGTCCTACGTGGCTCACGAGGCGCTCGGGATCAACGGCGTCATCGAGTTCGGCAACCGGCTGCTGACCTACGTCGTGGCCGCGATCGCCATCACGGTCGTCGTCGCTGCCTGGAACCGTCGAGGTGTCATCCGCAACCTGGCGATCATCATCGCCTTCGGCGTACCGCTCCAGGCGGTCCTCGGCGGATTCACCGTCCTCAGCCAGCTCAACCCCTACGTCGTCGCGCTCCACCTGCTCGCCTCGATGGCGATGGTCGGTCTGTGCGTCTGGCTGCTCGACGAGATCCGCTCCCCCGGGCGCGAAGCCGCGCCGCGCAACGTACGCGTCGCAGCCGTGGTCACCTTCGTCGTCGGCTGGCTCTCGCTCTGGCTCGGCACGGTCGTGACCGGCTCCGGCCCCCACTCCGGCGACCTCGAGTCCCGCCGCACCGGCCTCGACCCGGCCCTGATGTCCCACATCCACGCCTACGCCGTCTACGCGCTCATCGCCGCGACCCTGGTCACGCTGTGGCTGGGCCGCAAGAACGCGTACGTCCGCCGGGTCACGATCGTCCTGCTGGTCATCGAGCTCGCCCAGGGCATGATCGGCTGGGTCCAGTACCTCACCGACCTCCCCGTCCTCCTCGTCGGCTTCCACATGCTCGGCGCCGCCCTGATCTCCGCCGGCCTCGCCCGCGTCCTGGTCTCCACCCGCGCCCACACCGCCTGACTCACCCTCGCCGAGGCGTCACCCCGGTCGGCCGAGAAGTCGCTCCCGCTGGCCGAGGCGTCACGCGCGTCGGCCGAGGCGTCAGTCGCGTCGGCCGAACGGGCAGTGTTCTGCCGACTCGACCGACGCCACTGACGCTTGGGGCGACGGAGCTGACGTCTCGACCCGCCGGAGTGACGCCTCGGCCGACGTAGCTGACGCCTCGGCGGGGGGCGGTCAGCCGATGAGCGGGTCGACCGCGAGGGCGACGAAGAGCAGGCTCAGGTAGAGGTTGCTGCTGTGGAAGAGCTGCATCGGGCGGATCTTGGTGAGGTCCTCGGTGCCCTTGGCACGAGCGTGCAGCTGGTGGGCCTGGACGAGGAAGACGGCGCCGAGGCCGATGGCTGCGACCGGGTAGAGCCAGCCGGTGGAGGCGAGGGGCCACATCAGCAGGGAGGTGGCGACCATGACCCAGGAGTACGCCACGATCTGAGCGCCCACGTGGCGGGCGGACTTGACCACCGGCAGCATCGGCACGTCGACCTGCGCGTAGTCCTCGCGGTAGCGCAGCGCCAGGGCCCAGGTGTGCGGCGGGGTCCAGAAGAAGACGACCATGAACAGGATCAGCGGCTCCCAGTTCACCGAGTTGGTGACAGCGGTCCAGCCGATCAGTGTCGGGAAGCAGCCGGCGATGCCGCCCCAGACGATGTTCTGCGTGGTGCGCCGCTTGAGCAGCATGGTGTAGACGAAGACGTAGAAGGCGTTGGCGGCCAGCGACAGGCCCGCGGAGAGCCAGTTCACGAAGAACCCGAGCACCAGCACCGACAGCACGGCGAGCACCGACCCGAAGATGAGGGCCGCCCGCGGGGTGACCACGTGCCGCGGCAGAGCCCGGCGTCGCGTACGCCTCATCTGCTCGTCGATGTCGCGGTCGTAGACGCAGTTGAAGACCGAGGCCGAACCGGCCGAGAAGATCCCGCCGACGACCGTGGCCGCGACCAGGCCGACACCCGGCACACCCTGGGCGGCGAAGAACATCACCGGCACGGTGGTGAGCAGCAGCAGCTCGATCACGCGGGGCTTCGTCAAGGAGACGTACGCCGAGATGACATCGCGCATTGACGCGCGGTCGCTACGCTGGTCGAGGTCGGGGACCGGCTGTTCGACGTGCGTCACTGAGAAGATCCTTCTCGATCGGGTTGAGGCTTCACATGCGGCTCATACAGGCAGTTCACAGCATGCGGCTCGCAGTCTAACCCGGGGCGTGAGTAGGCTCGGATTCGGCAGCCCCCCACGGCCAGCCCAAGAACTTCCCAAGTGGACTCTACGATTTGAAAAGGCACCTCGTGAGCACCAAACCTGTACTCGAGTGGACCGATCTGGACAGCAAGGCCGTGGACACCGTCCGCGTACTCGCCATGGACTCCGTGCAGAAGGTCGGCAACGGCCACCCTGGCACCGCGATGAGCCTGGCCCCGGCTGCCTATCTGCTCTTCCAGAAGGTGATGAAGCACAACCCGGCCGACACCGACTGGCTCGGTCGTGACCGGTTCGTGCTCTCCGTCGGCCACTCCAGCGTCACCCTCTACATCCAGCTCTACCTCGGCGGCTTCGGTCTCGAGCTCGGCGACCTGGAGAGCCTGCGCACCTGGGGCTCGCTGACCCCGGGCCACCCCGAGCGCGGCCACACCCGCGGCGTGGAGGTGACCACCGGCCCGCTCGGCCAGGGTGTCGCCAACGCCGTCGGCATCGCGATGGCCCAGCGCCGGCTGCGCGGCCTGCTCGACCCGGACACCCCGGTCGACCAGCCGAGCCCGTTCGACCACAAGACGTACGTCCTGGCCGGCGACGGCGACCTGCAGGAGGGCGTCAGCAGCGAGGCGAGCTCGATCGCCGGCACCCAGAAGCTCGGCAACCTCACGATGATCTACGACGCCAACCGGATCTCGATCGAGGGTGACACTAACGTCGCGTTCACCGAGGACGTCGCCGCTCGCTACCGCGCCTACGGCTGGCACGTCCAGGAGGTCGACTGGACCCACGACGGCACCGGCTACTCCGAGGACGTCCCGGCGCTGTTCGACGCGATCAACGCCGCCGGCAAGGTCACCGACCAGCCGTCGCTGATCGTGCTGCGCACCGTCATCGCCTGGCCCGCCCCCAACGCACAGAACACCGAGGCGGCCCACGGATCGGCGCTCGGCGCCGAGGAGGTCGCGGCGACCAAGGAGATCCTGGGCTTCGACCCGGCGAAGTCCTTCGACGTCGACCCCGAGGTGCTCGCCCACACCCGCAAGCTCATCGAGCGCGGCGAGAAGGCCGAGCAGGCCTGGCGCGCCGAGGAGGCCGCCTGGGCCGAGGCCAACCCCGAGGGCGCCAAGCTCCTCGAGCGGATGCAGGCAGGGGAGCTTCCCGCCGACATCGCCGACGCGCTGCCGTTCTTCGAGGCCGACGCCAAGGGCATCGCCACCCGAGCCGCGTCCGGCAAGGTCATCAACGCGCTGGCGCCGGTGCTGCCCGAGCTGTGGGGTGGCTCGGCCGACCTCGCCGGCTCCAACAACACCACCATCTCCGGTGCGCCCAGCTTCGTCCCCGAGGACCGCTCCACCCACGAGTGGAAGGGCGACCCCTACGCCGGCCGCGTGCTCCACTTCGGCATCCGTGAGCACGCCATGGGCGCGATCCTCAACGGCATCGTGGCGCACTCGCCCACCAAGGCCTTCGGCGGCACCTTCTTCCAGTTCTCCGACTACATGCGCGGCGCCGTACGCGTCGGGGCGCTGTCCAAGCTGCCGGTCATCCACGTCTGGACCCACGACTCCGTCGGTCTGGGCGAGGACGGCCCGACCCACCAGCCGGTCGAGCACCTCGCCGCGGTCCGGGCCATCCCGGGACTCGACGTGGTCCGTCCCGCCGATGCCAACGAGACCGCCGCCGCCTGGCTCGAGGTGCTCAAGCACCACGACCGCCCCTCGGCGCTCATCCTGACCCGTCAGGCGCTGCCGACCTTCCCCCGCGGGAAGGACGGCTACGCCGACACCAGCGGCGTCGCGAAGGGTGGCTACGTACTCCTCGACTCCCCCACCGGCACCGTCGACGTCGTGCTGCTCGGCACCGGCTCCGAGGTGCAGTACGCAGTCGCCGCCCGCGAGGAGCTGGCGAAGGAGGGCATCGGCGCCCGCGTCGTCTCGCTGCCCTGCCTGGAGTGGTTCGAGGCCCAGGAGCAGGACTACCGGGACTCGGTGATCCCGCCCAACGTCAAGGCGCGCGTCAGCGTCGAGGCCGGTGTGAAGCAGGGCTGGCGGGAGTACGTCGGCGACGCCGGCCGGATCGTCTCGCTCGAGCACTTCGGCGCCTCGGCGTCCGGTGCGCTGCTGTTCAAGGAGTACGGCTTCACCCCCGAGGCGGTCGTCACGGCCGCCAAGGAGAGCCTCGCCGCCATCAACAAGGGAGCATGAAATATGTCTGACCGTCTCAAGGCGCTGGCCGAGGCCGGCGTATCCATCTGGCTCGACGACCTCTCCCGCGAGCGGATCGAGACCGGCAACCTCGCCGATCTCGTCAAGGAGAAGTCCGTCGTCGGGGTGACCACCAACCCGACCATCTTCGCCGCCGCGATCGCCAACGGCGAGCGCTACGACGAGCAGCTGCGCTCGCTGGTGGCCGACGGCAAGACCGTCGACGAGGTCATCTTCGGCCTCACCACCGAGGACGTACGCAACGCCTGCGACATCCTCGCGCCGGTGGCTGAGTCCACCAAGGACGACGGCCGGGTCTCGATCGAGGTCGAGCCGACCCTGGCCAACGACACCGAGGCGACCATCGCCTCCGCGAAGGCGCTGTGGGCCTCGGTCGACCGCCCCAACGCGCTGATCAAGATCCCGGCAACCCTCGAGGGGCTCCCGGCGATCACCGCAGCGATCGCCGAGGGCATCTCGGTCAACGTGACCCTGATCTTCTCGGTCGAGCGCTACCGCGCGGTGATGGACGCCTACCTGACCGGTCTGGAGCAGGCCAAGGCGGCCGGCAAGGACCTGTCGACGATCCGCAGCGTGGCGTCGTTCTTCGTCTCCCGCGTGGACACCGAGATCGACAAGCGGCTCGAGGCGATCGGCACCCCCGAGGCCAGCGCGCTGCTCGGCAAGGCCGCAGTGGCCAACGCGATCGCCGCCTACGCCGCCTTCGAGGAGGTCCACGCCAGCGAGCGCTGGACCGCCCTGGCCGGTGCGGGCGCCAACGCCCAGCGGCCGCTGTGGGCCTCGACCGGGGTCAAGAACCCGGCCTACCCCGACACCCTCTACGTCACCGACCTGGTCGTGGCCGACACGGTCAACACCATGCCGGAGAAGACGATGGAGGCCTTCGCCGACCACGGCGAGGTCAAGGGCGACGTCGTCACCGGCAAGGGCGCTGAGGCCGCTACGGTCTTCGAGTCGCTCCGCTCGGTCGGAGTAGACCTCGATGACGTCTTCCTGGTGCTGGAGACCGAGGGCGTGGACAAGTTCAAGGTCTCCTGGACCGAGCTCGTCGACACCGTCGTCGCCCAGATCGAGGCGGTCAAGAAGTGAGTGAAGGCCCGGTCGACCCGACGACGACGGACGCTTGGAAGGCACTCACCGAGCTGCGGGCCGGCTTCGAGCCAGACCTGCGCTCGTGGTTCGCCGATGATCCCGGCCGGGCCTCACGCTTCACCTTCGAGGCGGCCGACCTCCACGTCGACCTCTCCAAGGACCTCATCACCGACGACCTCCTGGCCAGCCTGCTCGCTCTCGCCGAGCAGGTCGGCCTGGAGTCGCGGCGGGACGCGATGCTCGCCGGCGAGCACATCAACGTCACCGAGGACCGCGCGGTGCTCCACACCGCCCTGCGGCTTCCCGCCGACGCCTCTCTCGAGGTCGACGGCACCGACGTCGTGCCCGCCGTCCACGAGACCCTGGCGAAGATGTACGCCTTCGCCGACCGGGTCCGCTCCGGTGAGTGGAAGGGCGTCACCGGCGAGCGGATCCACACCGTCGTCAACATCGGCATCGGCGGCTCCGACCTGGGCCCGGTGATGGCGTACGAAGCGCTCGAGCCGTTCCGTCACCCCGAGATCGAGTGCCGGTTCATCTCCAACATCGATCCCACCGACGCCGGCCAGAAGCTCAAGGGGCTCGACCCCGCCACCACCCTGTTCGTCGTCTCCTCGAAGACCTTCTCGACGCTGGAGACGCTGACCAACGCCCGCCTCGCGCGCGCCTGGCTGCTCGACGCGCTCGGTGACGACGTGGACTCCGCCGAGGCCGTGAAGAAGCACTTCGTCGCGGTCTCCACGGCGCTGGACAAGGTGGCCGCCTTCGGGATCGACCCTGAGAACGCCTTCGGCTTCTGGGACTGGGTCGGCGGCCGCTACTCCGTCGACTCCGCGATCGGCACCTCCCTGGCGATCGCCATCGGTCCGGAGGGGTTCGCCGAGTTCCTCGGCGGGTTCCACGCGATCGACGAGCACTTCGCGAAGACGCCGCTCGCGCAGAACGTGCCGGCGCTGATGGGTCTCCTGAACGTCTGGTACGTCAACTTCCTCGACGCTCAGACCCACGCCGTGCTGCCCTACTCCCAGCTGCTGCACCGGTTCCCTGCGTACCTCCAGCAGCTGACGATGGAGTCCAACGGCAAGTCGGTGCGCTGGGACGGCACCGCGGTCACCACCGATACCGGCGAGGTGTTCTGGGGCGAGCCCGGCACCAACGGACAGCACGCGTTCTACCAGCTGATCCACCAGGGCACCCGGGTGATCCCGGCCGACTTCATCGCGTTCGCCAACCCCGCCTATCCGCTCGTGGACGCCAGCGATGGGCAGAGCGTCGACGTGCACGAGCTGCTTCTGGCCAACTTCTTCGCCCAGACCCAGGCGCTCGCCTTCGGCAAGACCGCCGAGCAGGTGCGCGCCGAGGGCACCGCGGAGGACATCGTCAACGCGCGGGTCTTCTCCGGCAACCGGCCGACCACCTCGATCATGGCGCCGTCGCTGACCCCCGGCGTACTGGGCCAGCTGATCGCGCTCTACGAGCACATCACCTTCACCCAGGGCGTGGTGTGGGGCATCGACTCCTTCGACCAGTGGGGCGTCGAGCTCGGCAAGCAGCTCGCCGTCCAGATCAGCCCGGCGGTCTCCGGTGACGCGGACACCGCCAAGCGGCAGGACACCTCCACCCAATCCCTCATCGCCTACTACAGAGAGAAGCGCAAGTGACCAGCGACGGTCATCCCGAGTCACTCATCGAGGTCCACGACACCGCTGAGGCCCTGGCCTCGGCGGTCGCCGGAGAGTTCCTCAGCCGCCTTGCCGACCTGCAGGCGGCCGGCGACGTCCCCACCATCGGCCTGACCGGCGGCACGATCGCCGAGGCGATCCATCGCGAGATCGCCCGCCTCGCACCCGAGTCGGGTGTCGACTGGGGCGCGGTCGAGTTCTTCTTCGGCGACGAGCGCTACGTCGCCGCCGACTCCCCCGACCGCAACGCCGGACAGGCCCGCGCCGCCTTCCTGACCGAGGTCGGCGTCCCGGACCACCGCATCCACGAGATGCCCGCCACCGACTCCGGCCTGAGCGTCGACGAGGCCGCGGCACAGTTCTCCGAGGACGTACGCAGCCACGGCTCCGGCGGCTTCGACATCCTGATGCTCGGCGTCGGCCCCGACGGCCACATCGCCTCCCTCTTCCCCGGCTTCCCGCAGCTCGAGGCGAAGGGCGCGATCGCCGTCGGAGTCACCGGCTCCCCCAAGCCCCCGCCCGAGCGCATCACCTTCACCTTCGAGGCGCTGCGCCGGTCCACGACCGTCTGGTTCCTGGTCAGCGGCGAGGGCAAGGCCGAAGCCGTGGCCAAGGCACATGCCGGCGCTCCGATCACCGAGATCCCCGCCACCGGCGTCACCGGCACCACCGAGACCACCTGGTTCCTGGATCGGGCCGCCGCCTCGAAGCTCTGACCGACGCCGAGTCGGCGCGAACGTCTCGGGAATTCAGTTACCCAGCATGCTAACGCCGGGTAAATCTTTCCCGCATCGGGTGCCGCGCACCCCTTCGGACCTGCCACCATCCGAGCATGTCCTTCAGCGCCTCTCGGCGGCTCGGCCTGACCCTGGCCAGCCTCGTTGCCCTCGCCCTGGCGAGCTTCATGGCGGTCGTGATCACGACCGCCCCGGCCCAGGCGGCCACGATCAACGTCACCACGGCGATCGCCACCCAGAACGGCTCGACGGCCACCGTACGCGGCTACGTCGTCGGCCAGCCCACAGCGACCAGCACGGTCGTGACCAGCAACTACCCCAACGACTACGCTCTCGCGATCGCTGACTCGGCATCGGAGACCAGCACGTCCAAGATGCTCTACGTGCAGATCCCCGACGCGTTCCGCAGCGCGTGGGGCCTCCGGTCCAACCCGGGCCTCAAGGGGCGTCAGATCGACGTGACCGGCACCCTGACGGCGTACTTCTCCCATCCCGGCCACAAGAACGCCACCGCCTTCGCGTTCGCCGGCTCCACGCCGACCCCGACCCCGACTCCGACCGCTACCCCGACCGCGGACCCGAACATCCCGGCGGGCTACTACGACTCGGCCGCCGGCCTGTCCGGCTCGTCGCTGAAGTCGGCGCTGCACAACATCATCGACGGCCACACCACGCTGTCCTACAGCGCGGTCTGGGAGGCGCTGAAGGTCCTCGATCAGGACCCGAACAACTCCGCGAACGTCATCGAGTTCTACTCCGGGCTCTCCACCCCGAAGACCAACAACGGCGGAGACGCCAACAACTGGAACCGCGAGCACACCTGGCCGCAGAGCCATGGCGACTTCGGCACCAGCAACGGTCCCGGCACCGACGTACACCACCTGCGGCCCGAGGACGTCACCGTCAACTCCACCCGCGGCAACAAGGACTTCGACCTGGGCGGGTCGGCAGTCTCGGAGTGCAGCGACTGCTGGACCGACGCCGACTCCTTCGAGCCCCGTGACAGCGTCAAGGGCGACCTCGCCCGCGGCATCCTCTACATGGCCGTGCGCTACAACGGCGACGACGGCTTCGCCGACCTGGAGGTCAACAACTCCATCAACGGCTCGACCAACTACCTCGGCAAGGTCTGCGTCCTGCTCGGCTGGCACAACGCCGACCCCGTCACCGCAGCCGAACGCACCCGCAACAACACCATCTACTCGACCTACCAGCGCAACCGGAACCCCTTCATCGACCACCCGGAGTACGCCCAGTCCATCTTCGGCGCCACCTGCTGACCCCCGCGCCGAGTCGGCTCATCCTGACCGATATCGGTGCCGAGTCGGCTCGTCCTGACAAGATCCAGCGCCGAGTCGGCTCGTCATAACGAGCCGACTCGGCGTTCTAAGTTAAATGTCGGTGGTCCCGCTCATGCTGGGCGCATGGATATCGAACAGATGCAGTTCACCCGTACGCTCGGCCCCGACTTTCCGCTGGCGCCGACGCTACCGTTCACCGCCAAGATGGCGCTCGAGTCCGGCGTGACCTATCGGCAGTTGCGCGAACTCGTACATCTCGGCCTCATCCGCCGCCTGATCAAGGGCGTCTATGTCGCGACGGAGATCGGCGACACGCTAGACCTGCGGGTCGCGGGGCTCAAGCTTGTCGTACCCAAGGACGCTGTGGTGGTCGATCGGCATGCCGGATGGCTTCTCGGCGCCGAGATGATGCTCGCCCCCGGCGAGCACCTCGACCTGCAGCCACTCTCCGTCTTCCTCCCCGCCGGCCGAGGACGTCTACGCAACGACCTCGCTGCCAGCGGCGAACGTACCTTCCGCGACGATGACATCGTCGAGGTCGAAGGTCTGCTGGTCACCAGCGCGCTCCGCACAGCCTGGGACGTCGGCCGGGTGCGCTGGCCGGAGCGGGCCATCGCCGCGATCGACCAGATACACCGGCTCGGGCGCTACGACTGCGACGAGTTCCTCGCTGGAATCAACAGATTCCGCGGCCAGCGGTACGTCACCACGCTGAGGGCGGTCGGACCGCTCGCCGATGGTCGCGCCGAGTCACCTCCGGAGTCGGTGCTGCGGATCTGGTCGAAAGAGGTGAGGGGCCTCGACCTCGTACCTCAGCTCGAGGTCCGTCGAGGGAGCCGATTCCTCGGACGCCTCGACCTCGGCAACGAGCACCTGAAGATAGGCGTCGAATACGACGGGGCAGAGTGGCACAGCACCCCCGATCAGCTGGAGCGTGACCGGAACCGACGAGCCGCGATGATCGACGACGGCTGGCTCATCGAGGTCTTCACCAAGGACGACACCTTTCGCAGGCTCGCTGATCCCGGGGTACGGCTGCGGCAGCTGCGTGACCGCGCCTATCAGCGCCTCAACGACGTCGCGGCGGCCTGACAGTGCCGAGTCGTCTCGTCCTGACCAGACCCAGCGCCGAGTCGGCGCGTCATAACGAGCCGGCTCGGCGCGGGTTGTGGTCAGAATGCGCCGAGTCGGCGCCTCTGCTTGGAGCAGATGCGCCGACTCGGCGGGTGTTTCAGAAGATGATCTCGCCGGACTTGCGGCGGGAGCGGAGGAGGGCGATTGCCTCCTCCAGGATGTCCTCGGCCTCGGCGTCGGAGCGGCGCTCCTTCACGTAGGCGAGGTGGGTCTTGTAAGGCTCGATCTTCGGCGCCGGGGGCGCGTTCTCCTCGTCCAGACCAGCTGGGAGCCCACACTTGGGGCAGTCCCAGGAGTCCGGTGGCGTCGCCTCGACGGCGAAGGTGATGACCGAGCGATGTGCGTTGGTGCAGAAGTAGGTGACGGCCTTTCGTGGCGCAGCTTCGCCGCGCTCCGCCTCACCCATCGGCCCAGCACCGACTCGGGAGCCCCGAATCGCGTTCCCTCCACCTGCCATGGTGCTGCGGTGTCCTCTCTCAACTTAGATTTCGCAGCCCCGAGAGGCCACTTTGGGGGAATCGGACGGCAAAATCTCCGTCCAGCGTCGAAGAGTTTAGACGCTATCGCGCGTGCGCTGAAGGGGAATGTTTCAGTAGGCCATCAGCAGGCCGAGCGCGATCACACAGGCGAACCAGATGACACCGATGCCGATGGTGAGCCGGTCGAGGTTGCGCTCGACGACTGAGGATCCACCCAGCGAGCTCGAGACACCGCCACCGAACATGTCGGAGAGTCCGCCACCGCGGCCCTTGTGAAGCAGCACGAGCAGGATCATCAGCGCACTCGCGATGACCAGGATGATGGTGAAGAGAAGTTCCACGTCTGAAATCCTATCTGGAGAGCCCGAAACCTACAGCACCGGCCTAGAGGACCGGCTTAGAGGACGGGCAGGTCGTAGTAGCGCGAGATTGCCGCGAAGTCCTCGACCGAGAGGCTCGCCCCGCCGACCAGCGCCCCGTCGACGTCGGCCTCCTGCATCAGCGCGGCCACGTTGTTGGGCTTCACCGAGCCGCCGTAGAGGATGCGTACGCCATCGGCGATCTCCGCGCCGTAGCTCTTCTCGAGCTGGTCCCGGATGCCGGCGCAGACCTCCTGAGCGTCCTGTGCGGTGGCGGTCTCCCCCGTGCCGATCGCCCAGACCGGCTCGTAGGCGATCACGACCTGGCCGACCTCGGCGTCGGTGAGCCCGGCCAGCGAGCCCTCGACCTGGGCGGTGCAGTGGTCGAGGTGGTTGCCTGCCTGGCGGACCTCGAGGCCCTCGCCGACGCAGACGATCGGGATCATGTTGTGCTTGAGCGCGATCTTGGCCTTGAGCGCGACGATCTCGTCGGTCTCGCCATAGTGCTCACGACGCTCGGAGTGACCCACGATCACGTAGGAGCAGCCGAGCTTGGCCAGCATCGCGGCCGAGACCTCGCCGGTGTATGCGCCGGACTCCTGGGTGGAGACGTTCTGGGCACCGTAGGTGATGCGCATCTTGTCGCCGTCGACCAGCGTCTGCACCGAACGGATGTCGGTGAACGGCGGGAAGACCGCCACCTCCACGGCAGCGAAGTCGTGGCGCTTGTCGGAGAGCGTCCAGGCGAGCTTCTGGACCAGGACCACCGCTTCTTGGTGGTTGAGGTTCATCTTCCAGTTGCCGGCGATGAGCGGGGTGCGCCCCGTGGCCGGCTTCTTGGCCGCCATCAGCCCAGTCCCCCGACCACGGTCGCCTCGTCCAGCACGGCGACGCCCGGAAGGGTCTTGCCCTCCAGGTATTCGAGCGAAGCACCCCCGCCGGTCGAGATGTGACCGAACTGGTCATCGGCGAACCCGAGCTGGCGGATCGCCGCGGCGGAGTCGCCACCGCCGACGACGGAGAGACCGTCGATCGTGGTGAGCGCCTGGGCGACCGCGCGGGTGCCCTCGGCGAAGGCGGCCTGCTCGAAGACGCCCATCGGGCCATTCCAGAAGACCGTCTTGGCCCCCTCGAGCGCGGCGGCGTAGGTCTGGGCCGACTCCGGACCGATGTCGAGCCCGAGCGAGTCGGACGGGATCGCGTTGGCCGCGACCACTCGGGCGGAGGCCTCGTCGCCGAAGGAGTCGGCGACCACGACGTCGGTCGGAAGCAGGATCTCGACGCCGATCTCCTCGGCGCGCTCGAGGTAGCCGAGCACGGTGAGGATCTGGTCCTCCTCGAGCAGCGACTGGCCGACCTCGTAGCCCTGGGCCTTGAGGAAGGTGAAGACCATGCCGCCCCCGATGAGCAGCTTGTCCGCCTTGCCGAGCAGGTTGTCGATCACGCCGAGCTTGTCGGACACCTTCGAGCCGCCGAGGACGACCACGTAGGGGCGCTCAGGGGTCTCGGTGAGCCGCTTGAGCACCTCGATCTCGGTGGTCACCAGGCCACCCTGCGCGCTCGGGAGCAGCTTGGCGACGTCGTAGACGGAGGCCTGCTTGCGGTGGACCACGCCGAAGCCGTCGGAGACGAAGGCGTCGGCCAGGGCGGCGAGCTCGGCGGCGAAGGTCGCCCGCTCGTGGTCGTCCTTGCTCGTCTCACCGGCATTGAAGCGTACGTTCTCCAGCAGCGCGACCTGGCCGTCGGCGAGGCCGCCGACGACCGAGCTGGCGGAGTCGCCGACGGTGTCGGTCGCGAAGGCGACCTCGGCACCGAGCAGCTCACCGAGGCGGACCGCCACGGGGGCCAGCGAGTAGGCCGGGTCCGGCTCTCCCTTCGGCCGACCGAGGTGGGCGACCACCACGACCTTGGCGCCGGCGTCGGCCAGCGCCTTGATCGTGGGCACCGAGGCACGGATACGACCGTCGTCGGTGATCGTGGTGCCTTCCAACGGGACGTTGAGGTCGGAGCGCACGAGAACTCGCTTGCCCGCGACACCCTGCTCGATGAGCTGCGTGAGATTCAGAGACATAACGGGCTAGACCCTAACCTGTGAGGCAGGTCGCTGGGTCACAGGCTCGCGCCAACGTACGCCACCAGGTCACCGAGTCGGTTGGAGTAGCCCCACTCGTTGTCGTACCACGCCGCGACCTTGACCTGGTTGCCGATCACCTTGGTCAGCGGGGCGTCGAAGATCGAGGACGCCGGGTTGGTGACGATGTCGGAGGAGACGATCGGGTCGGTCGAGTAGACGAGGAACTTCCCGTCGGCGGCCTTCTCCATAATCGAGTTGATCTCCTCGACCGAGGTCTCGCGCGAGGCCTCGAAGGAGAGGTCGACGATCGAGCCGGTCGGGACCGGCACGCGCAGGGCGTAGCCGTCGAGCTTGCCCTTCAGCTCCGGCAGCACCAGGCCGATGGCCTTGGCGGCGCCGGTCGAGGTGGGCACGACGTTGAGCGCGGCAGCACGGGCGCGGCGCATGTCCTTGTGGATGTTGTCCTGAAGGTTCTGGTCGGCGGTGTAGGCGTGCACGGTCGTCATCAGGCCCTGGTTGATGCCGACGCCGTCGTTGAGCGCCTTCGCCAGCGGCGCCAGGCAGTTGGTCGTGCACGAGGCGTTGGAGATCACCGTGTGGGCCTCGGGGTCGTAAATCGACTCGTTGACGCCCATCACGATGGTGGCGTCCTCGTTCTTCGCCGGCGCGGAGATGATCACCTTCTTCGCCCCGCCGGAGTCGATGTGAGCGCGTGCCTTGGTCGCGTCGGTGAAGAACCCGGTCGACTCGATCACGACGTCGACGTCGAGGTCCTTCCAGGGGATGTTGGCCGGGTCGCGCTCTGCGTACGCCTTGATCTCCTTGCCGTCGACGACGATCGCGTCCTCGGTGGCGGACACGTCGGCGCCGAGCGGGCCGAGGATCGAGTCGAACTTCAGCAGCGTCGCGAGCGTTGCGTTGTCGCTGAGGTCGTTCACCCCGACGATCTCGATGTCGAGGTCGGAGGCGCGCACCGCGCGGAAGAAGTTGCGGCCGATCCGGCCGAATCCGTTGATGCCTACTCGAACTGTCACGTGGACTCCTGGTTCGCGTCGAAAAGATTGTGCGCGGGATCACCCGCTGACGCCGACACTACCCAGCGCCTCTGAACAGCGGGAGACTGGGTTGGATCGTTCCAAAAGACGGACGAGTAGCAAACGGCCCGAGCCCCTCGATCAGTCGAGGGGCTCGGGCCGGTTTCAGGTCGTGGATGCGGCTCTCAGGCGTCCTCGGCGAGCATCTCCGCGGTCAGCGACGCCTCGGTGTCGGGGATGCCGAGCTCCTCGGCCCGCTTGTCGGCCATCGCCAGCAGGCGGCGGATGCGGCCGGCGATCGCGTCCTTGGTCAGCACCGGGTCGTGAAGCTGGCCCAGCTCCTCGAGCGAGGCCTGCTTGTGCTCCAGGCGGAGCTTGCCAGCCTGGCGCAGGTGGTCGGGGATGTCCTCGCCGAGGATCTCCAGGGCGCGCTCGACGCGAGCACCGGCAGCGACGGCCGCACGGGCCGAGCGGCGCAGGTTGGCGTCATCGAAGTTGGCGAGCCGGTTGGCGGTGGCGCGGACCTCACGGCGCATCCGGCGCTCCTCCCAGGCCATCAGCGACTCGTGGGCGCCCAGGCGGGTCAGCAACTGGCCGATCGCGTCACCGTCGCGGATGACGACACGGTCCACGCCGCGTACCTCCCTCGGCTTCGCCGAGATGCCGATACGGCGGGCGACGCCGACGAGGGCGAGGGCCGACTCCGAGCCCGGGCAGGTCACCTCCATCGAGGAGGATCGGCCCGGCTCGGTGAGCGAGCCGTGGGCCAGGAAGGCACCGCGCCAGGCGGCCACCGCGTCGCAGGCCCCGCCCGAGACGACGGCAGGCGGAAGACCTCGCACCGGCCGGCCACGCTGGTCGAGAAGGCCGGTCTGACGCGCCAGCGCCTCACCGTCCTTGACCACGCGCACGATGTAGCGGCTGCCCTTACGAAGCCCGCTCGCCTGGATGAGAGCCACCTCTGCCTCGTGACCGAAGACGTCGGCGATGTCTCGCTTCAGTCTCCTGGCGGCCAGACCGGTGTCGAGCTCAGCCTCGACCACGATCCTGCCTGCCACGATGTGGATCCCCCCAGCGAACCTCAACGTCGAGGCAACCTCTGCCTTCCGGCAGCATGTCTTGGTGATCTGAGTGGAGGCCAGCTCGGCCTTCACCTGTCCCGTCATCGCCATGCCGGAGAGTCTTTCATTGATGTCAACGACCCTCGAATCGGTTCCACGTCGGAGCCCGCGCTAACCCGCCCCGATCACCCTCGCGTACGCAGCTGCCAGCCGCTCCGGGTCGTGGCGAGGGGTGCCGTCGCCGACGGCGACATCGGCGACCTCGACCTGCGCACCGCACTTCTCGGCCACCCGCGACAGCTCGTCGAGGCCGTCGAGGGAGGAGTCGACGAGGACGGTGTGGATGCGGAGGTCGGGGGCGTGCTCGAGGAGGACGGAGAGGTGCTCGGCGGGGCCGAAGCCGGTCGTCTCCCCCGGCTGCTCGCCGAGGTTGAGCACGACGACGATCTTCGCGGAGGTCGCGACCAGGGCCTCGCGCAGGGCACGGACCATCAGGTGCGGCAGGACGGAGGTGAACCAGGAGCCGGGCCCCAGGAACACCCACTCGGCCTCGCAGATCGCCTTGACGGCGTCGGGGGCGGCCGGTGGGTTGTCGGGGACCAGCTGGATGGACTCGATCCGGCCGTCGGTGGTGGCGACCTCGACCTGCCCGCTGATCTCCAGCCGCGCCTCCGGGTCGCCCGGGACCAGCCCGCTGACCTCGGCGACGATGTCCATGGGCACCAGCGCCATCGGCAGAACCCGGCCCTTGGCGCCCAGCAGGCGGCCGACCCAGTCGAGGGCCTCGACGTGGTCGCCGAGCTGCTCCCACAGGCCCACGATCAGCAGGTTGCCGAGGTTGTGGCCGCGCATCTCGCCCTCGCCGGCGAAGCGGTGCTGCAGCACCTGCGCCCAGGTGTCGTCCCAGCGGTCCGCGCCGCACAGCGCGGCGAGCGCCATCCGCAGGTCGCCCGGCGGGAGCACGCCGAACTCCCGTCGGAGTCGGCCGCTGGAGCCGCCGTTGTCGGCGACCGTCACGATCGCGGTGAGCTGGTCGACGGTCAGGTCGTCGACCAGCAGCCGCAGCGCGCTCAACGACGCGTGCAGTCCGTGCCCTCCCCCCAGGGCGACGACGGCCTGGGCATCTGCCCCGGGTCGGTCGGCCCCGGCCACTCTCACTCCCGCCCGAGGTCTCGGTGGATCGCCTTCGCATCCAGGCCGGCATCTCGCAGCCGCCTGGAGATCTCCTCCGCCATCGCCACGCTGCGGTGCTTGCCGCCCGTGCACCCGATCGCCACGCGCATGAACCTCTTTCCTTCGTGGAGGTAGCCCTTGGTCACTCCGATGAGCACCGGAACATACCCGCTCAGGAACTCCTCCGCACCAGGGCGCGAGTAGACGTACGCGGCTACGTCGGGGTTGTCACGTCCGTTGCCGTCCTTCAGCTCCGGCACCCAGTGCGGGTTGGGCAGGAAACGCATGTCGGCCATGAAGTCGGCGTCGACCGGGATCCCGTACTTGAACCCGAAGCTCACCACCGACACCTTCAAGGTGGTGCGTTCAGGGGTGCCGAACGCCTCCGCGATCCTCGCGGTGAGCTGGTGCACGTTGAGCTGGGTCGTGTCGATGACCAGGTCGGCTGCGCCACGCAGGCTGGCCAGCACCACCCGCTCCCGCTCGAGCGCGTCCAGCAGCCGCTCGTTGCCCCGCTGCATCGGGTGCGGCCGCCGCGCGGCCTCCTGACGGCGGACCAGCGTGTCGTCGGCGGCGTCGAGGAAGACCAGCGTCGTACGCCGCCCGGTGGCTCCCTTCGCCACGATCTCCTCGAGCTCGGCGAAGAAGGACCCGGAACGTACGTCGGTCACGACCGCCACCGGCTGCTCCGGGCCGCGGGCCGCGTCGACCCGCTCGACCACCTGCGGGAGCAGGCTCGGCGGCAGGTTGTCGACGACGTAGTAGCCGAGATCCTCCAGCTCCTTGGCGGCGGTGCTCCGCCCGGCACCGGTCATGCCTGTGATGACGACGACCTCCCCCTTGTGCATGACCTACTCCTCGATGATCTCGCCAGTGGTGACGTTGATGGCGCTAACCTTGCCATTCTTCGCGGTCTGCTCCACAGCGGTCTTGATCGCTGTCGCGGTGCCGGGGCCGATGCCGGGCACCTGAGCGATCTCCTCGACGGTCGCCGCCTTGAGCTTCTTGAGCGAGCCGAAGTGCTTCATCAGCGTCCTACGGCGCACCTCGCCGAGGCCGGGTACGTCGTCGAGCAGGCTCTCCACCATGGACTTCGACCGGCGGCCTCGGTGGTGGGTGATCGCGAACCGGTGCGCCTCGTCGCGGACCCGCTGCAGCAGGTAGAGCCCCTCGGAGCTGCGCGGCAGGATCACCGGGTCCTCCTCGTCGGGGACCCAGACCTCCTCCAGCCGCTTGGCCAGGCCGACGACCGGGATGTCATTGATGCCGAGCTCGGTCAGGGCGCGCTGCGCGGCCGCCACCTGGGGTGCGCCGCCGTCGACGACGACCAGGCCGGGGGCGTAGGCGAACTTGCGGGGCCGGCCGGTCTCCGGGTCAACCAGCATCGGACCGCTGGCCCCTTCGACCTCGGTCGACACGATCGACGTCGACTGCTCGTCCAGCAGCCGCTTGAACCGCCTGGTGATCACCTCGTGCATCGCCCGGACGTCGTCGGAGCCGTCCTGGCCCTTGATGATGAACCGGCGATACTCGGACTTGCGGGCGAGGCCGTCCTCGAAGACCACCATGCTGGCCACGATCTCGGTGCCCTGCAGGTGGGAGATGTCGTAGCACTCGATCCGGAGCGGCACCTCGTCGAGCTCGAGCGCCTCCTGGATCTCCTCGAGCGCGCGGTTGCGGATGGTCAGATCGCTGGCGCGCTTGGTCTTGTGGAGAGCGAGGGCCTGCTTGGCGTTGTTGGCGACGGTCTCCTGGAGCGTCTTCTTGTCGCCGCGCTGCGGGACCCGGATCCTGACCTTCGCCTTCCGTACGTCCGAGAGCAGCTCCTCGAAGGTCTCGTGGTCGGGCGGCAGCGCCGGGACCAGGATCTCGCGGGGGATCGCCTCGGCGTCCTCGCCGGCGTAGAGCTGGAGCAGGAAGTGCTCGACCAGGCCGGCGGTGTCGGCGTCGTCCATCCGGTCCGCGACCCAGCCGCGCTGTCCCTTGATGCGGCCGCCGCGTACGTAGAAGATCTGCACGCCGACCTCGAGCGGGTCCTCGGCCAGGGCGATCACGTCGGCGTCGGCACCGTCGCCGAGCACCACCGCCTGCTTCTCCAGGGCCCGCTGCATCGCGGCGAGGTCGTCACGCAGCCGCGCGGCCTTCTCGAAGTCAAGGGCCTCGGACGCGGCGTACATCTCCTTCTCGATCCGCTTGGTGAAGGTCGTGGTGTGGCCGGCCATGAAGTCGCAGAAGTCGTCGACGATCTCCCGGTGCTCCTCGGCGGAGATGTTGCCGACGCACGGGGCGGTGCACTTGTCGATGTAGCCGAGCAGGCAGGGGCGGCCGATCTGCTGCGAGCGCTTGAAGACGCCGTTGCTGCACGAGCGCATCGGGAAGACCCGCAGCAGGATGTCGACGGTCTCGCGGATCGCCCAGGCGTGGCCGTAGGGGCCGAAGTATCGGGTGCCCTTGCGCTTGGCGCCGCGACCGACCATGACCCGCGGGAACTCCTCGCCGACGGTGACCGCGAGCCAGGGGTAGGACTTGTCGTCGCGGTACTTGACGTTGAACCGCGGGTCGAACTCCTTGATCCAGGTGTATTCGAGCTGGAGCGCCTCGATGTCGTTGTTGACCGTCGTCCACTCGACGCTGGCCGCGGTGGTCACCATCGTGGCCGTGCGCGGGTGAAGACTGGGGATCGGCTGGAAGTAGTTCGCGAGCCGTTGACGCAGGTTGATCGCCTTGCCGACATAGATCACCCGCCCCTTGGGATCGCGGAACCGGTAGACCCCGGGCTGGGTGGGGATGCTCCCAGCTTTCGGGCGATAGCTCTGCGGATCGGGCACGTCCGCCAGCCTATCGGCGAGGACCGACAGGCTGGCGGTACGCAGGGGGTGCCCGGGTCGGCTAGCCGAGCAGCTCCACCTCCGAGAGCGTGATCTGCTCCGCGGATGTCCCGGTGAACTCGATCCGGATCCGGTTGAACCTCGACTCCGACTCGAGCTTGAACGGCCGGGTGGCCTGCTGCCAGGCGAACTCCTCACCCGAGCGCCGGTCGAGCACCTTCCAGTCGGTGCCGTCGTTGGAACCCTTGACGACCCAGCCGTTCGGCGAGCCACCGTCGGCGCCGTTGGTGAGGGTGTAGAAGGACACCGGCACCTTGGTCCCTGAGAACCGGTACTCGACCCAGCCGTCACCGGCCACGGTCGTCTGCGTCCCGGAGTCGTTGTCGACCAGCGTCTCGCCGTCGTTTCCGCTGGCCGACACCGTGCCCTTGCCCGGGCCCGACTTGTCGGCGATCGGCGTGGCCGGATCCGACCCGGTGGTCAGCGAGGGCGGGACGGCGCTGGGCGAGGTGCCCCAGCGCGACGGCCTCGAGCCCATGTCGAACTCGATGGTGCCGCCGTCGGCGAGCTCCTGGTGGGAGACGTACGTCTTGTCCCAGGTCTTGCCGTCGATCTTGACGCCCTGGACGTAGATGTTCTCGTTGCTGTTCTTCGGTGCCTTGATCACCAGGTCGTTGCCGCCCTCGAGGTGGAGGGTGGCCTTGGTGAACTGCGGCGAGCCGAGCACGAGGTTCTCGCTGCCCATCTGCAGCGGGTAGAGGCCGAGGGCGGCGAAGAGGTACCACGCCGAGGTCTCGCCGTTGTCCTCGTCACCGGCGTAGCCCTGCCCGATCTCGGAGCCGGTGTACATCCGGCGCAGGGTCTCGCGGACGATCTCCTGCGTCTTCCAGGGCTGCCCGGTGTAGCTGTACATCCACGGGATGTGGTGGCTGACCTGGTTGGAGAAGCCCCACTGCCCCATGCGTACGTCGCGGGCCTCGCGGATCTCGTGGATGATGCCGCCGTAGGAGCCCGGGTACTCCCCCGTCTCCGGGGTCGCGAAGAACGTGTCCAGCTTCTTCGCGAGCCCGCCGCGACCGCCGTAGAGGTTGGCCAGGCCCTGGCCGTCCTGCGGGGTGTGGAACGCGAAGTTCCACCCGTTGGTCTCGGTGTAGTCGTGGTCGCTGCCCCACACCAGCGGGTTGTAGTCCGCCGGCGACTTCTTGAAGGTGCCGTCGGCGTTGCGGCCCTGGAAGAAGCCGACCTTGGTGTCGAAGGTGTTGACGTAGTTGCGGGCCCGGCCGAGGAAGTACTCCGACTCCTCCCGCAGCCGCTTCCGCTCGGCCGAGGAGATCCCCTCGCGCTTGGCGAGCTTCGCGGCCATGTTCCCGATGCCGTAGTCGTTGATGTAGCCCTCGAGCCCCCAGGAGACGCCCTCGCTCACGGCCGCAGGCGTGTAGCCGAGGAACACCGAGGTCTGCATGCCCTTGCGGCCGACGTTGGAGTTGGTCGCGGAGCCCGGAGGCCGGACGGTGGCGTTCTTCACGGCGGCCGCATAGGCGGCCTCGGCGTCGATCCCCTCCACTCCCTTGACGTACGCGTCGGCGAAGGAGACGTCCGAGCTGGTGCCGGTCATCAGGTTGGCGTAGCCCGGCGAGGACCAGCGCGAGATCCAGCCATTGTCCTTGTACTGCTGCACGAAGCCGTTGACCATCTCGGCCGCCTGGCTCGGCTCCAGGAGCGAGTAGGCCGCCCAGGTGGTGCGGTAGGTGTCCCAGAAGCCGTTGTTCACGTAGACCTTGCCGTCCACGATGTCGGCCCCGGTGTGGGTGGGCGTCGTGCCCGGCGGGTTGGTGTCACCGGAGGTGGACTGCACGGCGTGCTTCCAGACCGGCTCGTCCTCGGTGCCGGTGTTCTCGTGGCCGGAGTTCGGGTAGAGGAAGAGCCGGGCGAGGTTGGAGTAGACGGTCGTCTTCTGGTCCTTGGTCGCACCCTGGATGTCGAGCACGTCGAGCTTGTCCTGCCACAGCGCCTTCGCCTTCTCCTTGACCGTGTCGAAGGAGTCGTCGCCGACCTCGAGCTCGAGGTTGCGCTTGGCCTGGTCGATGCCGATCAGGCTGGTGGCGATGCGCATCGTCACGGTCCGGTCCGCGCCGGCGTCGAACTCGAGATGGCCCTGTACGTTCGGGCGCTCGCCGGTGGCGTACTTGCCGCCGCCGGTGACCGGCTGGTCGAAGGTCGCGTAGACGTACATCCGGGTGGCGCCGTTGGACAGGCCGCTGCGGGTGTCGGTGAAGCCGGTCAGCGTCCCGGCCGCCGGGTCGAGGGTCAGCCCGCCGTCGTTGTTGACGTTGTCGAACACCAGCCGCGCGGAGTCGCCGGGGTAGGTGAACCGGAAGACGGCCGCATGGTCGGTCGGTGCGATCTCGGCACTCTGCCCGTTGTCGAAGCCGACCTTGTAATAGTGCGGCCGGGCGGTCTCGTTCTCGTGCTCGAAGGTGAGCTCACGCGCGTTGCGGCCCGGGTCGGGGATGCCCTCGGCGGCCGACGGCATCACCTGGAAGGTCTGCCGGTCACCCATCCACGGGCTGGTCTCGTGGCTCAGCGTCAGCGCCTGCAGGCTGGTCCGGTTCTGGGCGTCGTTGTCCTGGTGGTAGCGGTAGAACCACGACAGCGAGCCGGCGTTGGTCATCGGCGCCCAGAAGTTGAAGCCGTGCGGGACCGCGGTCGCGGGGATGTTGTTGCCTCGCGAGAAGCTGCCGCTGGACTGGGTGCCACGGGTGGTGACGGCGTAGTCGACACGGCTGGTGATCTGGGGTTCGTCCGGGGAGGCCGTGATCGCGATGTCGTCGTACCAGCCACGGAACTTCGTCGGGCCGCTCGGGGCGTCGACGGCGACCAGGATCCGGTCGATCGTCCTGCCCGCGGCGACCTCGCCGATGACGGAGGTCTTCTTGTTCCACTGGTTGGTGTAGAGCGACTTCGACTCGCCCTGGCCCTCCGGCGACAGTACGTAGCCCTGCGCGTCGAGCGCGCCGAGCTCCGAGAGCAGGGTGCCGTCGGTGAAGACAAGGTCGACGGCCGTGTACGTGCTCGGGTAGCTCAGGTCGCCCTCGATGAACTCCGGGAAGACCAGGTAGGACAGCTCGGTCTCAGCGCCGACCGGGATGTCGACGTCGAAGACGCGGTTGTAGGAGTGACCCTTGTCGGCCGTGATCTTGCCGGCGTACTCGAAGGCGTGCACGCCGGTGAACCCGACCTTCGACTTCGCGGCGTACGCCGTGGCAGGGCCGTCGTCGGGATGGCTGGTCATGTTCTTCAGCGGCGGCGGGGGCTCGGAGCCGTCGGAGAGCTGCCACTCGGCGAGCTGGATGATGCCGCCGCTCTGGTTGGCGGAGATGTCGATGCGGTAGTGGGAGTACGCCTGCGGTGAGGCGATCTCGAACTCTCGGGTCTGGAAGCGCTCGTCCCAGGACTGGCCGGTGCGGGTGTCGACGGTCGTCCAGGTCTGGCCGTCGGTGGAGCCCTGGATCACCCAGTTCTTGGGATCGCGCTCGGCGGCGTCGTTGGCCGAGGTGAGGGCGTACCTGACGACGTTGACGGGCTGGTCGAGCTCGATCTGCACCCAGCCGGTGGTCGCGAAGGTGAGCCACTTGGTGTTGATGTCGCCGTCGACGAGCTCGGCGGCCCCCTCGCCCGAGCCCGAGTTCTCTCCGCTGGCGGTGACACCGGTGATGTGCTCGGAGATGTCACCGGGGATGCCGAAGGGGTCGGGTCCGGTGACGCCCGCGGTGCGGGGGTTGCCGTCGTCGTCGGTGTCGACGAGGTCGGCCCAGGTGGGCTGCGGGTCGCCCTCCTCGAAGGAGGTGGCCCAGTCGCCGCCCTCGGCGGCCTGCTGGGGGTCGGCGGTGTTGCTCTTCGGCGCGGAGGGCTCAGGCGCTTCCGGCGTCGCGAGCGCGGGCGCGGTGCCGGTCATCGCGACCATCAGCGCCGCCGTAGCGGCGATCATCGCGGCCAGGCGGGCCCGGCCTCTCGTTCTGCGTGGTACGTCCCAACGATGCATCGGTGTGATCTCCTTCACATGGGGGCCATCCCAGATGGAACCGTGAGATGACAACGTTGTCAACGACGTTTGCGAAGGATTTACGCGTGCACTGCGGAGATGCCTCGTGATTTGTGCCGACACACGGGAAGAATCGAGACATCGTTGTCGCGCTCGGATCGACGTCTACGCTGAGCACGTGGCATCACCCCCGTCCGAGCAGACCCGTCAGCAGCGCCGCCCGACCATGAAGGACGTCGCGGCGTCGGCCGGGGTGAGCCTGAAGACCGTCTCGCGGGTGGTCAACGGCGAGTCGAACGTCAACGACGACCTACGCGCAGCCGTGCTCGAGTCGATCGCCGCGCTCGGCTTCCGGCGCAACGCCAGCGCTCGTGACCTGCGGCAGGGACGGTCGGGCACCGTCGGGCTGCTGCTCGAGGACGTCGCCGACCCGTTCTACTCGATCCTGTCCCGCGCGGTCGAGGAGGTCGCCCGGGAGCATGGGACGATGGTCTTCGCCGGATCCTCGGCCGAGGACGCCGACCGGGAGCGCGAGCTCGCCCTCGCGTTCTGCGAGCGGCGCGTCGACGGGCTGATCGTCGTACCGGCCGGCACCAGCCACTCCTACCTCCTCCCCGAGATGCGGGCCGGCATCCCGGTCGTGTTCGTCGACCGCCCGCCCGGGGACATCGAGGCCGACATGATCCTCACCGACAACCGCGGTGGCAGCCGGCGCGGCGTGGAGCATCTGCTCTCCCACGGACATCGCCGTATCGGCTTCATCGGCGACGCGCCGGAGATCTACACCGCCGGCGAGCGCCTGCGCGGCTATCGCGACGCGCTCGAGTCCGCCGGGATCCCCTTCTTCGATGATCTCGTCACGCAGGCACCGCCGTCCCCCGCGTCGACCGCCGACGCACTGGACCGGCTGCTCGACGGACCGTCACCGGCGACGGCGCTGCTGTGCGGCAACAGTCGCACCACCGTCAGCGTGCTCCGCGAGGTCGCCCGGCGCTCGACGCGACTGGCCCTGGTCGGGTTCGACGACGTCGAGCTCGGCGATCTCCTCCAGCCGGGGCTCACCGTCGTCGCCCAGGATCCCGGCGCCATGGGCGCGGCCGCTGCGCGACTCCTCTTCCAGCGCATCGCCGGCGACACCGCAGGCCCGCCCCAGACGGTCACCATCGGCGCCCGGCTGATCCCCCGGGGCTCCGGCGAGCTCCCGGTTCCCTGAGTCTGGGGAAATCTGCCGCGCCGGCCTGGGTTTTAAAGTCTAGTGGTCTAGTATGGTTATGTGCCTTGTCGTGACCGCTACGGATACGCGCTGACCACCAGTGACGAAGCTGCCCTGGCCTACTCCCAGGGGCTGCTCGACGTGCTTCGTCTACGGGACGGCGCCCTCGCCTCCTTCGCGGCCTCGATCGTCCTCGACCCGACGTTCGCGCTCGGACACGCCGCGCTGGCACTGCTCGGCCACGAGATGTGCGCGCCCGTCGACGTCGGCGCTCGTCTGAAGCAGGCTCGGCTGCACGCTCGGCGGGCGACCGAGCGCGAGCGCAGCCACGTCCACGCGGTCGAGGCCCACATCGGCGGCAACCCGCGGCCACTGATCGACCACCTGGCGGCCTTCCCGCGAGATGCGCTGCTGCTCTCGACCGCGGTGCCGACCATCGCCTTCGCCGGGGCCACCGAGGTGCCCGAGGAGGCGTGGGCGATCGTCGAACGCGCCAGGCCCGCCTACGGCGACGACTGGTGGTTCGCCGGCCTGCTCGCTTTCGTACGCCAGGAGCAGCGCCGCTTCGACGACGCGATGTCGCTCTCCTGTGCCTCGCTGGCGGTGGAGCCCGGCGCCGGCCACTCCGCCCACGCCCGCGCACACGCCCACTACGAGACCGGCGACCACGAGGCCGGTCTCACCTGGATGTCCTCGTGGGTGCTCGGCGACGGCGCCCAGATCGACTCGCTGTCCCACTTCTCCTGGCACGCCGCGCTGCACGAGCTCTCGCTCGGCGACCTGGACGCCGTACGCCGCCGCTACGAGACCCAGCTCCAGCCCGGCCACGCGCTGGGATGCCGGGCGCTGGTCGACTCCGGCTCGTTGCTCTTCCGGTGGGCGCTCACGCCGGGTGCTCGCGACGTGCCCGACATCGCCGAGGTCGTACGCGTCACCGGCCGCGAGACGATGATCCGGCCCGCCACCCCGTTCCTGGCGATGCACACCGCAGTCACGCACCTCGCCACCGGTGACGCCGGGGCGCTCGACGAGTTGAGGTCGTGGGCCGCCGGCCACGTACATCCGACCATGGCCACGGTCGTCTCCCCGCTCGCCGAGGCGCTGGGGATGATGGCCCGCGACGAGAACTCGGCTGCCGCCGACCGGCTCGCCGCGCTCGCCCCGTCGATCCGCCGCCTCGGCGGCTCCGACGCGCAGCGGGAGATCATCGAGGAGGCCCGCATCGCCGCCCTGCTCCGCGCCGACCGCTGGGACGAGGCCCGGGTGTTACTGGACGCTCGTCTCGACCGCCGCCGCTCGCCGCGCGACGAGCTGTGGCGGGCTCAGGCCCTCGCACGCGCCTGATCCAATCCCGCCGAAACGTCACTTCTGCAGGTCGAAACGTCACTTCTGCAGGTCGAGTGGGCAGCGCGTGACGTGTCGGCCTGCAGAGCTGACGCCTCGATCTGTGCGCGTGACGCCTCGGCCTGCGGGGGCGACGTCTCGACCAGGCTGGCTCAGCTGGGGACGATCTCGCCGTCGGTGACCTCGAAGGCGACCTCCTCCAGGGCACTCGTCGCCGGGCCCTGCGTCACCGAGCCGTCCTCGATCGAGAAGCGGCTGCCGTGACACGGGCAGTCGATGGTGCCGCCGGCGACCTTCGTGACCGGGCAGCTCCGATGGGTGCAGATCGCGGAGAAGACCTTGAACGTGCCCTCGGTCGGCTGGGTGGCCACCAGGTTGCGGTCGGCGACGATCACTCCCCCGCCGACCGGGACCTCGCTGGTCGCGACCAGCGGACCGCTGCCACCTGATCCGCTGTCACCCGAGGAGCCGGTGCCCGAGTCGTCACCGCTGCCGCATGCTGCCAGGAGAGGCACGCCGACCGCGGTCATCGCGGTGCCGGTGACGACCTTCCGCCGGGTGATTCGAGATTCACTCATGCGGCCCAGAATAGGCACGTCAGCGACGCACGTCCCCCGCCGAGCGCAAACCGTCGGGCAAATCTCGACCTCAGGTCAGGACGCGCTGACCTTCTTCCGCGTCGCCGGCTTCTTCTTGGCCGCCGTCTTCTTGGCTGGGGTCTTGGCCGGCTCCGCCTTCGCCTTCACCGGCTTGTCCGGCGGCTGCTCAGCGGCCTTGCCGTCGAGCAGCGGGGCGAGGAAGCCGCCGGTGTGGCTGCCAGGGGTCTCGGCGACGGTCTCGGGAGTGCCCTCGGCGATCACCGTGCCGCCGCGATTGCCGCCCTCCGGACCCATGTCGATGATCCAGTCGGCGGTCTTGATCACGTCGAGGTTGTGCTCGATCACCAGCACCGTGTTGCCCTTGTCGACCAGCGAGGAGAGCACACCGATGAGCTTGCGGATGTCCTCGAAGTGGAGGCCGGTGGTCGGCTCGTCGAGGACGTAGAGCGTCTTGCCGGTCGAGCGCTTCTGCAGCTCAGCGGAGAGCTTGACCCGCTGTGCCTCACCACCGGACAGCGTGGTCGCGGGCTGCCCCAGCCGCACGTAGCCCAAACCGACCTCGACCAGGGTCTTCATGTGGCGCGCGATCGCGGGCACGGCGGCGAAGAACTCCACCGCCTCCTCGATCGGCATGTCGAGCACCTCGGCGATCGACTTGCCCTTGTAGTGGACCTCGAGGGTCTCGCGGTTGTAGCGCGCGCCGTGGCAGACCTCGCACGGGACGTACACGTCGGGCAGGAAGTTCATCTCGATCTTGATCGTGCCGTCACCCGAGCAGGCCTCGCAGCGGCCGCCCTTGACGTTGAACGAGAACCGGCCCTGCAGGTAGCCCCGCATCTTGGCCTCCGGGGTGGAGGCGAAGAGCTTGCGGATGTGGTCGAAGACGCCGGTGTAGGTGGCCGGGTTTGACCGCGGCGTGCGCCCGATCGGGGACTGGTCGACGTGGATCACCTTGTCGACGTTGTCCAGACCGGAGATCTTGGTGTGCCGGCCCGGGACCGTCCGGGCGCGGTAGAACTCCTTGGCCAGGGCGGTGTAGAGGATGTCGTTGACCAGCGTCGACTTGCCCGAGCCGGAGACGCCGGTGACCGCGAGGAAGAGCCCCAGCGGGAAGGTGACGTCGATGTCCTTGAGGTTGTTCTCCTTGGCACCGTGGACGGTCAGCTCGCGCCCGGCGGTGCGGGGGCGACGTACGGCCGGGACGGCGATCTCGCGGCGACCCGCCAGATACTGACCGGTCACGGACTGCTCGTTGGCGAGCAGCTCCTCGACCGTGCCGGAGTGGATCACCTGGCCGCCGTGCTCACCGGCGCCGGGGCCGATGTCGACGACCCAGTCGGCGACCTTGATGGTGTCCTCGTCGTGCTCGACGACGATCAGGGTGTTGCCGAGCCGCTTGAGCCGCTCGAGGGTCTCGATCAGCCGGTGGTTGTCGCGCTGGTGGAGGCCGATGGAGGGCTCGTCCAGGACGTAGAGGACGCCGACCAGACCGGACCCGATCTGGGTCGCCAGCCGGATCCGCTGGGCCTCGCCGCCGGAGAGCGAACCCGAGGGCCGCTCCAGGGAGAGGTAGTCGAGGCCGACGTCGAGGAGGAAGCGCAGCCGCGCCTGGATCTCCTTGAGGACCTGCTCGGCGATCTGCCGCTCCCGGCCGCTGAGCTCGACCTGGTCGAGCCAGTCCGCGGCCTCGTTGATCGGCAGCGCGCACAGCTCGGCGATGTTGAGACCGCCCTCACTCCGCTCGCCCAGTGTCACCGAGGTCGAGACGGGCTTGAGCCGGGTGCCCTTGCAGGTCGGGCACGGCACTTGGCGCATGTAGCCCTCGAAGCGCTCCCGGGTGGTATCGGACTCGGCCTCCTTGTGGCGGCGCTCCACCCAGCGGCGTACGCCCTCGAACTCGGCGTCGTAGGAACGGCGGCGGCCGTAGCGGTTGACCGAGACCACGTGCACCTTGCGCCCGTGACCGTCGAGGATCGCCTTCTGCCCGGCGGCCGGGATGTCGTCCCAGGGGGTGTCCAGGTCGAAGCCGAGCTCACCGCCGAGAGCCTCCAGGAGCCGCAGGAAGTATTCGGCGACGTGGGCCTGGGACCAGGGCTGCAGCGCGCCTTCGGCGAGGGTGGCTGCCGGGTTGGGGACGACCAGCTCGGGGTCGACCTCCATCCGGGTGCCGAGGCCGGTGCAGGCCGGGCAGGCACCGAAGGGCGAGTTGAAGGAGAACGACCGCGGCTCGAGCTCGTCGGTGTCGAGCAGGTGGTCGTTGGGGCACGACATCCGCTCGGAGAACTTCATCTGCTCGCCGGTGTCGACGAAGTCGAAGACGACCAGGCCGCCGGCGAGCTCCAGCGCGGTCTCGACCGAGTCGGTCAGCCGCCGCTTGGAGGACTCCTTGACCGCGAGCCGGTCGATGACCACCTCGATGGTGTGCTTCTTCTGCTTCTCGAGCTTCGGCGGAGCGTCGAGCTGGTGGGTCTCGCCGTCGACCCGCACGCGGGAGTAGCCCTGCTGCTGCAGCTGGCTGAAGAGCTCGACGTACTCCCCCTTGCGGGCCCGGATCACCGGGCTCAGCACCTGGAAGCGGCGCCCCTCCTCCAGCGTGAGCACGTGGTCGACGATCTGCTGCGGCGTCTGCCGCTCGATCGGCGCACCACAGGTCGGGCAGTGCGGACGGCCCGCGCGCGCGTAGAGCAGACGCAGGTAGTCGTAGACCTCGGTGATGGTGCCGACCGTCGAGCGCGGGTTCTTCGAGGTCGACTTCTGGTCGATCGAGACCGCCGGGGAGAGCCCCTCGATGAAGTCGACGTCGGGCTTGTCCATCTGACCGAGGAACTGCCGAGCGTAGGCCGACAGCGACTCGACGTAGCGACGCTGGCCCTCCGCGAAGATGGTGTCGAACGCGAGACTCGACTTCCCACTTCCGGACAGGCCGGTGAACACGATCATCGAGTCCCGAGGCAGGTCGAGGGAGACATCCTTCAGGTTGTGCTCCCGGGCTCCCCGGATGATCAGCTGCTGCTCCGCCACGTTCTTTCCTCGTCCAGTGCTTATCGCATCGCGCTACTGCGTCGAACAGATGTTCGCATCATACGACGCCGGGAAGACTCCCAGATGGCACCCTCTCACGGAGCACCGACATTTTACTTCTGGTCGTGTCCGACGTGCTTGCATAGACGCATGAGCGATGCCCCTACCACTTATACAGGCGCGGTGAAACCGGGCGGCCCGGCCGACGTACGCGAGCTCGACCGGCTGACCGTCACGAAGGTCGCCGTCGACGCGCAGATGTCCAACAACTGCTACCTGCTGCGCTGCCGCACGACCGGCGAGCAGCTCCTCATCGACGCCGCGGCCGAGCCGGAGACCCTGCTCCCCCTCATCGGCGAGGAACTGGCCACCGTCGTCACCACCCACCAGCACTGGGACCACCACCGGGCCCTGGCCGACGTGACCGCCGCGACCGGTGCCGCCGCCCTCGCCGGAGAGCCCGATGCCGCCGCGATCACGGAGGCCACCGGCGTACCGATCTCTCGCACGCTCTCCCACGGAGACACGGTCGCCGTCGGCGACTGCACGCTCGAGGTCATCGCGCTGCGCGGGCACACACCCGGGTCGGTCGCTCTGGTCTACCGCGACCCCGAGGGCACGCCTCACCTGTGGACCGGCGACAGCCTCTTCCCGGGCGGCGTGGGAAACACGCAGCAGGATCCCGTACGTTTCACCCAACTCCTCGACGATGTCGAGGAGCGCATCTTCGCCACCCTCCCCGACGAGACCTGGTTCTACCCGGGCCACGGCGACGACTCCACGCTCGGCGCCGAGCGTCCGCACCTCGCTGAATGGCGCGCGCGAGGATGGTGACTACGGCTCCGTAGTCGGGGTCGCGGTCTCCGTCGGCGTCGGATCCGTGGTCGGATCGGCCGACTCGGTCGGCTCGGCGGTCGGCTCCGGTTCCGTCGTCAGCGTGGGCCTGGAGGTGGGCGTCGAGCCACCGGTCTCGGCGGGCTCGTCCGGCTCACGCGACGCCGTCGGCCGGTCCGGGTCGCCAGCCGTGGACGGGTCCGTCTCCTCGGGTCCGTACGTCGGGCCGCCGCGATCGGCCCCCGCGCCATGCGGACGCGCCGAATAGCCGGCGGAGGGCTCCTCCGACGGCTTCGAGCCGGGCGGCGGCAACGGATCCACATCGGGATAGACGTTCCCGACGTCCTCGAAACCCGTGACCGGGTCACGATCGGGTCGCTCGGCCTCCGCCAGGCCGGCGAGTAGGACGACCACCCCGAGACCGGTGATGACCGCGCCGGTCAGGATGCCTGCCACGGCGACCTGCTTGCTCTGCAACTCGACTCCCTGTACCCGCCCCGCGCCTGGTGTGGCGCACAGCGTAGGGCAGCGACGCCTCGAGCGTTATCCACCCCGGGGCATCGCGGCACCACACCCGGGAGCCCGGGTCAGTCGGTCGGGCTCTCGCTCGGCGACTCGCTGGGCTCGCTCGGCGACTCGGTCGGCTCGCTCGGCGACTCGCTGGGCTCGCTCGGCGACTCGCTGGGGTCGCTCGGGCTCTCGCTCGGCGACTCGCTGGGCTCGCTCGGCGACTCGGTCGGCCTGCCCGACGGCCTCGGCTCCGACGGCACCTGAGTGGGTCGCGCCGGGAGCGGAGACATGGAGCCGCCTGCCGACTCCTCGACCGACCGCGGGCTCGCCGGGACCGGCTCAGCGACCTCGGGAACCTCGCTCCCGGGACCCATCTGGCTGGGTGGACCAGCCTGCGAAGGCGTCGAGGACGACTTCTCCAGCGGTGCCACCGGCGAGACCGGCGAGATCAGGCTGACCCCGGACTCTTCCGTGGCGTAACTGTGTCCTGGCTCTTCCGCTCCGGCGTTGCCGACGATCAGGCCACCAATCCCGATGCTCGTCATGGCCAGCCCCGTTGCCATTCCAGCCAAGGCGATCTGCTTGCGATGCAACACGATTCCCCCGTGATACCAACGACTCGACAAGTTCTCTGGTCGTGCACAGTAGACCTACAAAGATCGAAACTGTGCGACCACTATCGGGGTGTCGGGCCTCGCTGGCAAGTCCTTGTCATCTATCGTTCGACCGATATAACCCCTGGTAAGAGGTCTGTTCGCCGGGCGCGAACGGCCCGTTCGGCCCTCGTGTGGAGCGCTACTGTGTTGGCATGGGCGAAGTAATCAGATTTCCCGGCCATCCGCTGCCGGACCACGACAAGCCGGCGCCGCTGTGGCGTGAGGCCGCCGGCCAGGTGATCCGTGACGAGCGGTCCCGCCAGGAACGTACGCTCGCCGACGTCGCCGGCGATGCCGGTGTCTCGACGCAGTATCTCTCCGAGATCGAGCGCGGCCGCAAGGAGCCGAGCTCCGAGGTGCTCGAGGCGGTCGGTGGTGCGCTGGGCCTCGGCCTCGTCGACCTCACCGAGCGGGTCACCCGCACGCTGCGCGCGGGCGCCCGCCCGTCCGGCCCCATGGCTCTCGCCGCCTGACCTCCGCAGGCCAGGTCACCCCAGGTCACACCGAGGCGAGCTTGCGGCTCTCCAGCACCGCGTCCACCAGCCCGTACGCCACCGCCTCCTCGGCACCGAGGACGAGGTCGCGCTCGGTGTCGGCGTGGATCTGGTCGGTGCCGTGGCCGGTGTGGCGCGCAAGCAGCGTATCCATCTCGGCTCGCACCCGGCCGATCTCCTTCGCCGCGACCTGCAGGTCGGTGACATCGCCCCGCTGACCGTCCTGGCCCGGCTGCTGCAGCACGACCCGCGCGTGCGGGAGGACCGTACGCCGCCCCGGCTCCCCCGCGGCAAGCAGCACGGCCGCCGAGCCCGCCGCCTGGCCCACGCAGGTGGTCGCCACCGGAGAACGCAGGAACTGCATCGTGTCGTAGATGCCCAGCATCGCGGTCGGGTCACCGCCGGGAGAGTTGAGATAGAGCTCGATCTGCCTGTCGGGCGCGTCCGACTCCAGGTGGATCAGCTGCGCGATGACCACGTTGGCGACCCCGTCGTCGATCGGCGTTCCGAGATAGACGATCCGGTCCGAGAGCAGGCGGCTGTAGACATCGAGCGCCCGCTCGCCACGTGGGGTCTTCTCGATGACCGAGGGAATCGTGTACGAGCTCATCGGGCCACCTCCGTAGCGCAAGCGCCAGAATACGGACGCGGCCCGATGAAAGATCCAATGTTCGCTCGCTGACGCTCGCTCATCGGACACCCCCAGCCGAGGTGAGACCGAAGGCGGCGCTGCGCTGCTGCACCGGCGTCACCGACTGCACGTCGTTGAGCACCTCGTCCACGAATCCGTACTCGCGCGCCTCCTCGGCGGTGAACCACCGGTCGCGCAGCGAGTCCTGGTCGATCTGCTCGACGCTCTGACCGGTGTGGGCGGCGGTGATCCGGAGCATCTGCTCGGTCATCCGCGCCAGCCGCGCGGCCTGCACCTCGATGTCGGCCGCCGAGCCGCCGATCCCCGCGGACCCCTTGTGCAGCAGCACCTCGGTGTGCGGCAGGACGTAGCGCTTGCCCGGCGTGCCCGCGGTGAGCAGGAACTGCCCCATGCTGGCCGCCATCCCCATCCCCAGCGTGGAGACGTCGTTGGGGATCAGGTGCATCACGTCGTAGATCGCCATCCCGGCCGTCACCGAGCCGCCGGGTGAGTTGATGTAGAGAGAGATGTCGCGGTGCGGGTCCTCAGCGCTGAGCAGGAGCAGCTGCGCGCAGATCCGGTTTGCGATCGCGTCGTCCACCTCCTGGCCGAGCACGATGATCCTCTGGTTCTGCAGTCGCGCCGTGAGCTGCTCGTCGAGCGGCCCGGCCGTGATGGGTGTCTGGGTCATGCTGTCGAGCCTGATCCAGGCGTACGCCGGATTCCAGCGAATCTGCCGCAGGCAGATCTGCCCACAGCAGATCGCGCAGTCCGGCCCCGTTCCAGCCGGGGCTTCGGCACACTCTCACCCATGCTCGCCGACATCGGAGTCGTTCACATCCTGGCCGCGGCAGTGCTTGCCTACGGTCTCTACGCCGCCGTGGTGGCGACGACGACGGGCGTCAAGATGCGCCGACTCGTCCGAGAATCCGGCCCCGACGCCGCGTATGCAGCCCTGTGCGCGAGTCGCGGCTGGACGTACACCAGCAAGGGCGAGAGCGCCCCGACGAGGTTCCAGCTGATGCCGACTGAAGTGGACTCCGCGCTCACCCCCGGACCACAGGCGATCGACGTGGTCACCGGCACTCACGCCGGCCTGCCCTTCCTCTCCTACGAGCACAGGTCGTGGTCGCGCGAACGCATGATCCAAGGCCTCTACTGTTATCGATCGGAGCGCGTCCACCTGGTCGGGTTCGACCTCGGGCATCTCCATCCGTGGCTGCACCTCCGGCCGAAGCCCCGCCCCACTGGCCTGTGGCGGCTGGTCTCCCGCAGCGAGGACTCCTTCGAACGCGCGTACTTCGTGGAGACGACCCGCAAGGCGTTTGCCACGGCTGTGCTCCACGAGGAGATGCGCGACCACCTCTTACGCAACGTGGCGCGCTATCAGTTCGACGGGACCTGGCTGGTCATGGTCGTCGACGGACCCGCGCGACCCGAGGAGCTCGAACCACGTCTGGCCGACCTGACCGCCTTCCTCGACCTCGTGCCCGATCACCTTCTGAATCGCTACTGACCCACCTCGTACGCTCTGCACGTGCGCTGCGTGATTCTCGACGACTATCAGGATGTGGCGAGGACGTACGCCGCATGGGACTCTCTAGATGGGGTCGAGGTGATCTCGCTGGCCGAGCACCTGGGGCCGGACGCGCTGGTCCGGGCGCTCGACGGCGCCGAGATCGTGGTGGCGATGCGGGAGCGTACGCCGTTCCCGGCGGCCGTCCTGGAGCGGCTGACGGACCTGAAGCTGCTGGTCACGACCGGGATGCGCAACGCCTCGATCGATCTCGCCGCGGCCGCCCGGCTCGGGGTCACGGTGTGCGGCACCCCGTCGAGCCCGCATCCGCCGGTCGAGCTGACCTGGGCGCTGATCCACGCGCTGACCCGCCACGTCGTCACCGAGGCGACCGGTCGCGGCTGGCAGCGGACGGTCGGGAGCGACCTCCACGGCCGCACCCTCGGTCTGCTCGGGCTCGGCAAGATCGGGACTCGGGTCGCGGCCGTCGGGCAGGCGTTCGGGATGGAGGTGATCGCCTGGAGCCCGCACCTCACCGCCGAGCGCGCCGAGCCGCTCGGGGTGCGCGCGGTCGACAAGGCCACGCTGTTCGAGACCAGCGACATCGTCTCGCTCCATCTCGTGCTCTCGGAGACCACGCGACACGTCGTCGGACATGCCGACCTGGCATCGATGAAGCCGACCGCCCACCTGGTCAACACCTCGCGCGCGGGGCTGGTCGACACCGAGGCGCTCATCGCCCACCTCGGCTCCGGCACGATCGCCGGCGCGGGCCTGGACGTCTTCGACGTCGAGCCGCTGCCCGCCGACGACGTGCTGCGCCATCTCCCGAACGTGGTCGCGACGCCGCACCTCGGCTACGTCACCGAGGACAACTACCACCGCTTCTACGGCGGCGCCGTCGAGGACATCGCCGCCTGGCTGGCCGGTGACCCGATCCGCACCCTCCTGCCGAAGGACCCTGATGCCTGACCCGATCCAGATCGCCGCCGATCTGGCACCGACCGGAACCCTGCGCGCCTCGATCAACCTGGGCAACCCGGTCCTCGCCCAGGGCACGCCCGACGCGCCGAGCGGGGTCACCGTGGACATCGCCCGGGAGTTGGCGCGCCGGCTCGGCGTACCGGTCTCCTTCCAGTGCTTCGACGCCGCCCGCAAGTCCTTCGAGGTGCTGCGGAGCGGGTCCGCCGACGTCGCCTTCCTCGCGATCGAGCCCGCCCGGGCCGCAGAGGTCGAGTTCACCGCGCCGTACGTCCTCATCGAGGGCGTCTACGCCGTCGCGGCCGACTCCCCGATCCGGACCGCGGACGACGTCGATCGCCCGGGCGTTCGGGTCGGCGTGAAGGAGGGCTCGGCCTACGACCTCTTCCTGACCCGCACGCTGGAGAACGCAGAAGTCGTACGCGGCGCCGACGGGATCGACGCCTTCCGCGAGCACGGGCTCGAGGTCGCCGCCGGGATCCGGCAGCCTCTCAGCCGGCACGTCGCCGCCGACCCCGGTCTGCGGCTGGTCGAGCCGCGGTTCATGCAGATCCGCCAGGCCGTGGCGGTCGCGCGGGATCATCGTCCAGCCACCGTGCGCTTCCTGCACGATCTGGTCGAGGACCTGAAGGCGAGCGGACGGATCGCCGAGTCGCTGGCCACCTCGGGGCAGGACGCGTCGGTCGCTCCCTGATCACCGAGAGCTGCGCCGGACGTAGGGCGTCGTGGTGCCGATCTTCGCCAGCCCCGAGCGCTCCAGGATCGGCCGGGAGAACTCGGTGGAGTCGCTGTGGATGTAGCGCTTGCCGCGGGCGATGGCGGTGCGGGCGCGAGCGGCGGTGAGGGCGCGGTAGATGCCGCGGCCGCGCCACTTCTCCAGCGTCGCTCCGCCCCAGATGCCGGCGAACTCCGTTCCGGGCACCATGTCGATCCGGCCTGCACTGACGATCTCGCCGTCCGCCTCGGCGACCCACATCTCGCTCTCCCCCGCCGCGATCCCACGCAACTGGCTCTCGACCCGAGCCTCCGAGGGCGGCGAGCCGAAGACGCCGTCCTGCACGATGCTCGCGGCGCGTACGTCCTGCTCGCTGGTGATGGCACGCAGGCCGATCCCGTCCGGCAGGGGCACGTCGACGGCCAGAAGCGCAGCCTCACCGACCATGATCGACTCCGGCTCGTCGGGCGCGAAGCCGTGCCTCAGCAGCGTGTCGTGCAGTCTCGGGGCGTGGTCGTGGCCGCGGGTCTTCCACTCGACCTCGTCGATCGCCGGGTCGGCATCGAAGTGCGTGACCGCCGCGGCGACCAGCTCCTCGACGCCGGCTGCGTCGGCCCCACCGAGATCCTGGTAGGAGATGAATCCGCGCCCGCCACCGAAGGTCGCGAGGCGCAGCGGTCCGTGCCGGGTCACCGACACCGCCCCGGCGGTCTCGGCATCGGTTCGCAGCTGTTCGTCATAGGCCTTGAGCACGGCGAGAAACCTACGCCGAAGTCGTACGCCGAAGCATGTAGTTATCGCGCCGCCGGCTCCGTTCCCCTCGTGAATGGCGCTTACAAGGAGCGCCCGAAGTGGAAGGGTGAGGACATGCCTCGCTACCTGATGATCCTCGACTACCAAGCCGGCAACGACGAGACTCCCGGCGGGATGGCCGGGTGGAAGCCGGAGGAGGTGCAAGGCCACATGAGCTACTACGAAGCGCTCAACAAGGCCCTGACCGAGTCCGGCGAGCTCGTGCACGTCGAGGCCCTGACGCCGCCCGACCAGGCGTTCGTGGTGACCTCTGACGGCACCGACAAGACCGTCACCGACGGACCGTTCCAGGAGTTCAAGGAGTGGGTCGCCGGCTACATGATCATCGACGCCGAGACCCAGGAGCGCGCCCTGGAGATCGCCGGGCTCTACTCCGCCGCCCCCGGCCCCGGCGGGCGGCCGATCGAGCAGCCGATCCAGGTGCGCCGGATGTACCACGGCACCGACGGCTCCTCGGTCGATGACACGATCGCCTTCGGCGAGGCGAGCATCGAGTGACCGAGGCGTTGCCGGGTGACCTCTTGCGCGACCTCACTCCGCAGGTCGTCGCCGTCGTCACCCGGCGCTGCGGGGATTTCGACGCCGCGGAGGACGCCGTCCAGGAGGCGCTCGTCGAGGCGGTACGCACCTGGCCGGAGCGCGGCGTCCCGGAGAACCCTCGCGGCTGGCTGATCGCCACGGCGATGCACCGTCTCATCGACGCCAAGCGCAGCGAGTCGCGTCGCCGCGACCGCGAGCAGGCCGATCAGCTGGCGGAGCCAGAGGGGCAGGAGACGTACGAAGGGGACGACTCCCTCGACGTACTCCTGCTCTGCTGCCATCCCAGCCTGACCCCGGCCTCGGCGGTGGCGCTGACCCTGCGGGCGGTCGGCGGGCTCACCACCCGGGAGATCGCGAGCGCCTACCTCGTCCCGGAGAAGACGATGGCGCAGCGGATCTCCCGGGCGAAGGCGACGATCAAGGGCCGCTCGCTCGGGATCGACGGCGCCGCCGACCTCGCCGCGCGGATCCCGGCGATGATGAAGGTGCTCTACCTGCTCTTCAACGAGGGGTACGTCGCGACCGAGGGCGACCAGCTGCAGCGGGTCGACCTGTGCGCCGAGGCGATCCGGTTGACCCGCCTCGCCCGCACCGCGCTCGCCCGCATGACCGGGAGCGCACACGGCGAGCTCGGTGGTCTGCTCGCACTGATGCTGCTGCTCGATGCTCGGCGCCCCGCCCGGATCGACGCGCACGGCGCCGTGGTGCCACTGGCCGACCAGGACCGGAGCCTGTGGCGCCACGAGGCCACTCGCGAAGGCGTCGCGCTGGTCGACGCCGTCATCGGCACCGGCCGGCCGGGGACCTACCAGATCCAGGCCGCCATCGCCGCGCTCCACAATCGCGCGCCCACCGCGGAGACGACCGACTGGCTACAGATCACCGCGCTCTACGGGTTGCTGGAGAAGGTCGCGCCCGGGCCGATCGTGACGCTCAACAAGGCTGTCGCGGTCGGGTACGCCGACGGCCCGGGCCCCGCGCTCGCGCTGCTCGACGAGCTCCTGCGCGACTGCGCCGAGAACGGAGCCGGCGGCTTCGCCGACCATCCCCGGGTGCCGGCGGTGCGCGCTCATCTGCTGGAGCTCGCCGGCGACCTGGACGGTGCTGCCGCTGCGTACGATCTCGCCTCGGTGCGGGCCACGAACCTCGCCGAGCGCCGATTTCTCACGTCGAAGGCGGCCGCGCTGCGGGACGCTCGCTGCTGAGTTCTACTGAGAACCGTTCTCAGGATACGCTGTGCCTGTGATCGAACTGCGCACCCCGACCCAGATCGAGCAGATGAAGCCCGCCGGCCGATTCGTGGCCGATGTCCTGACCGCACTCCGCGAGCACGCTGCCGTGGGTGTCAACCTGCTCGAGCTCGACGAGCTGGCGCACAAGATGATCAAGGACCGCGGCGCGGAGTCCTGCTACATCGACTACCACCCGAGCTTCGGCGCGATGCCGTTCGGGAAGGTGCTCTGCACCTCGGTCAACGACGGCGTGCTGCACGGCCTGCCCTTCGACTACAAGCTGCAGGACGGCGACCTCCTCAGCGTGGACTTCGCGGCCAGCGTCGACGGTTGGGTCTCCGACTCGGCCCTCTCCGTCGTCGTCGGTACGCCCCGCCAGGAGGACCTCGACCTGATCGAGACCACCACCCAGGCGCTCGCCGCCGGCATCGACGCCGCACGCGTCGGCAACAAGGTCGGTGACATCTCCCACGCGATCGCCAGCGTCGCCCGCGCGAAGGGTCTCAAGATCAACACCCAGTTCGGCGGCCACGGCGTCGGCCGCACCATGCACGGCGACCCGCACATCGCCAACGACGGCCGCCCCGGCCGCGGCTTCAAGCTGCAGCCCGGTCTCGTCATCGCGATCGAGCCGTGGTTCCTGCACACCACCGACGAGATCTTCACCGACCCCGACGGCTGGACCCTGCGCAGCGCCGACGGCTCCCGTGGCGCTCACATGGAGCACACCGTCGCGATAACCGAGGACGGGCCGCTCATCCTCACCGCCCGCGACTGACCAACCCCTGCCGAGGCGTCACTGCCGTCGGCCGAAGCGTCACTGCCGTCGGCCGACTGGGCAGCGGCGTGCCGTCTCGGCCTGCGCGGCTGACGTCTCGGCCTGCGCGGCTGACGCCTCGGCGCAAAGGCGGCAAAACAGAAGTCAGCCGCTGGCGTCTCGGGTCACCAGCGGCTGACAAGAAGAACGTTAGCCGACGAGGTCGAACATGTGCAAGCATCTGCAATGCATAAGACTGCAAATGACCCGACCGGGCTACTCGGACCACCCGAGAGGGCTATGAGCGCGGGTTCTTCGAGCGCTGCGTACGCCGCGCGTCGCGCTGCCGCCGCAGCCGGCGCACCAGGACGCCGTCGTAGGCGAGCGCCTCAGGCTTGTCGATCAGGTCGTTGACGGCTCGGTGATATTCGGCCGCGCTCATCCCGAGCTGCTCTCGGACCGCCTCGTCGCGGCCGGTGCCGGCCGACCACCAGGAGCGCTCGAAGTCCAGCAGCTGCTTCTCGTTCTCGGAAAGGCCCGGCTGCCCGTCGGCAGACCCGGGGCTGTGGGGCGCCTCGGTCATGCGTACATCATCCCAGGCGTGACGGGCGGCCTCGAAACCGCCACGCGCCACCGTCTCGAACTACCCGGCATAGCCCATCTGGGCCATCTTCATAAAAGTGCAGATCAACTCTTTGAAGCTCGCCAGACCGTCCGCTAATCTCTTCCATGTCAGCCGCTGGTGACCCGAGACGCCAGCGGCTGACTTCTATTTCAGCGGGTGTCACGCCTCCGCGGTGTCCTCGCCGTGCGTCCCCGGACGCGGCGCCCACGGCAGCTCCCTCGCGGCCCGCACGACGACCAGCCGGTCCCCGCGCGACAGGGTGCCGACGACCGGGTCGAAGTAGCGGAAGACCTTCTCGTCGCGTACGACCGCGATCACCTGGTCAGCCAGCTGCTGCGGCTGCTTACCGACCTCGTTGACCAGCAGGTCGCGCTCGGCGACCTCCAGGCCGGTGCCGGAGTTGAGCAGGTCCTCCATGACCGATCCCAGGGTCGGCGAGATGGTGGAAAGGCCCATCAGCCGGCCGACCGCGTCGGCGGAGGTGATCACCGAGTCGGCTCCGGACTGCTTCATCAAGGGCGCGTTCTCGCGCTCGCGCGCGGCAGCGACGATCCACGCCTCGGGGTTGATCTGCCGCACCGTCAGGATCGTGAGCACGTTGGAGTCGTCACGGTTGGTGGTGATGATGACCTGCTCGGCGTCCTTGACGCCCGCGCGCATCAGCACCTCGCGCCGGGTCGCATCACCGGTGACCACCGCGATCCCGTCGGAGTGGGCGTCCGAGCGCGCCACCGGGTCCGGGTCGACCACGACGAACTCCTCCGGATCCGCTCCGCTGGTGAGCAGCGTCTCCACGGCGCTACGGCCCTTCGTGCCGTAACCGACGACGACGATGTGCTGGGACATCTTCTTCCTCCAGCGAGCGACTCGGATGAGGTCACGGCCCTGCTTGGTGAGGACCTCGAGGGTGGTGCCGATCAGCAGCACCAGGAAGGCGATGCGGGCCGGCGTGATGATGAACGCGTTGATCATCCGCGCGTGCGCCTCGACCGGGGCGATGTCGCCGTAGCCGGTCGTGCTCAGCGTCACCGTCGTGTAGTAGATCGCGTCGACCAGGCTGATCTGACCCGTGGGGTCGTTGTTGTCTGCGTACGCGTCGCGGTCGAGGTAGACCAGCAGGACCGTCCCTACCAGGATCGCCAGCGCGGCCAGCAGACGCCGTCCGAGCTGCCACCACGGCGACCGCACCGTCTCGGGAAGAGCGACCTGCTCGACACCGGCCCACTTCGGGGCGTATGCAGATGTCTCGGACACATCTGTGACCCTATCCGCCGCGCTCTATCGTCTGTTGCATGAGTGCCTCCGACATCCGCCGTGTCACCAACCAGGCGCCCGCGCTCGCGGGTCACAACGTGGTCACCGGGGATGCCGCGTTGTCGGCGGCGGTCCTGCGTCACGCGGGCGAGGAGACCCTCGACTCGCTCGTCTCCCTGGGCGCCGAGGCCGGCACCGCCGAGGCGCAGGAGCACGGCCGCCTCGCCAACCGCTTCCACCCCGAGCTGCTCCCCTACGACCGCTACGGCAACCGGATCGACGAGGTCGCCTTCCACCCCTCCTGGCACTGGCTGATGGACAGGGCCGTCGGCCACGGCCTGGCCGCCGCGCCCTGGACGCTGGCCGAGAAGGGCGAGGAGCACGCCCACGTACGCCGCGCCGCCGGGTTCCTGGCCTGGTCCCAGACCGAGCCCGGCCACCTGTGCCCGATCTCCATGACGTACGCCGCGGTCCCCGCGCTCCGCGCCGACGAGTGCCTCGCCGAGGAGTGGGTGCCGAGGCTCGCCTCCACGACCTACGACTTCGGTCTCCGCGACCCCGCCGCGAAGCTCGGCGCCCTTGCGGGCATGGGGATGACCGAGAAGCAGGGCGGCTCGGACGTACGCCAGAACATCACCGAGGCGCATCCCGTCGGCGACGGCGTCTACGAGCTGCACGGGCACAAGTGGTTCACCTCGGCCCCGATGAACGATGTCTTCCTGGTCCTCGCCCAGGCGCCGAGTGGCCTCACCTGCTTCCTCCTCCCCCGTGTCCTTCCCTCGGGAGCGCGAAACCGACTGGACGTGGTGCGACTCAAGGACAAGCTCGGCAACCGCTCCAACGCCAGCTCCGAGCTCGAGTTCCGCGGCACCACGGCCTACCGGCTGGGCGAGGAGGGCCGCGGCGTACGCACCATCATCGAGATGGTCGCCGCCACCCGCCTCGACTGCGTGCTGGGCTCGGCCTCCCTGATGCGCCGGGCCGTGGCCGAGGCGAGCTGGCACGTCGCCCACCGCTCCGCGTTCGGTGGCCGCCTGGCCGACAAGCCGCTGATGCAGAACGTGATCGCCGACCTGGCCGTCGAGTCCGAGGCGGCCACGACCCTGGCGATGCGCCTGGCCTCCGCCGTCGACCGACCGGACGACGAGCACGAGCGGGCTCTGCGCCGCATCGGCCTGCCGCTGGCGAAGTTCTGGGTCTGCAAGCGCACCCCGGCGATGGTCGCGGAGGCGCTGGAGTGTCTGGGCGGCAACGGCTACGTGGAGGAGTCGGTGATGCCGCTGCTCTTCCGCGAGTCCCCGCTCAACTCGGTCTGGGAGGGCTCCGGCAACGTCAACGCCCTCGACGTCCTGCGCGCCATCCAGCGCGAACCCGGGGTCCTCGACGCGTGGATCACCGAGGTCGGCAAGGCCAAGGGCGCCGACCGGCGCTACGACCGCGCCGTCGACACCACCCTCTCCCTCCTGGGCGAGTCGATGACCAGTCCCGAGGAGCTGGAGCGCTCCGCCCGGCGTCTGGCCTGCAGCATGGCCACCCTTCTCCAGGGGAGCCTCCTGGTCCAGCACGGCCCCGACGAGGTGGCCGACGTCTTCTGCGCCAGCCGCCTGCCGGGCCACAGCGGGACGTACGGCATGCTCGCCGGCGGCGACCAGAGGACGGTCGTGCAGCGGGCGACGCCGACCCTGTAGAGGTGCCTGGACGCGCAACGGGCGCCATGCCTCGAAGGAGACATGGCGCCCGCCGCTTGCGGACCGAACCCTCAGCCCTTGACGGACCCGGCCGTGAGCCCACGGACGAAGTAGCGCTGCAGCGAGAAGAACACGATCAGCGGCACTGTCATCGTGATGAACGCACCAGCAGTGAGCAGGTGCCACTCCTGGCCACGGTCGCCGATCAGGTCGCGCAACGTGATCGTGACGACCTCGTTGTCACCCGCCCCGAGGAAGATGAGCGCGACGAGAAGGTCGTTCCAGACCCAGAGGAACTGGAAGATCGCGAACGCTGCCAGCGCGGGCACCGACATCGGCACGATCAGCCTCCAGAAGGTCTGGTAGTGGGAGGCCCCGTCGATCTCGGCGGACTCGATGATCTCCTGCGGCAGGGTCGCCATGTAGTTGCGCAGGATGAAGACCGCCAACGGCATCCCGAACGCCGTGTGGGCCAGCCACACCGCGAGGAAGGTGCCGTTGAGGTCGTATAGCCCGAACAGGTTGAGCAGCGGCACGAACGCCACCTGCAGCGGGACCACCAGCAACCCGACGATCACCATGAACAGCACGTTGCGCCCCGGGAACCGCATGAACGTGAACGCGTACGCAGCGAACGCAGCGATCATGATCGGCAGCACCGTCGCGGGGACGGAGACGACGATCGAGTTCACGAAGGCGTTGGCCATCCCGCTCTCGAGGACCTGCGAGTAGCTGTCGAGGGTCCACTGGGAGAACGGGTCGGTGATGACCGTCCACCAGCCCGACGACTTCACGTCGGCCTCGTCGCGGAACGACGAGATCAGCAGACCCAGCGTCGGGATGAACCAGAGGACGCACAGCAGGACGATGCCCACGCGGACAGCGACGCTGCCGAGGGTGAAGCTCCTCATCGACCGGCCTCCTGCTTCTTGAACTGGCGCATCTGGTAGATCATCACCGGGATCACGGCGACCATCAGGACCACGACCACCGCGGCCGCTCGTCCGGCGTCACCGAACTCGAAGAGCTCGAGGACGAAGGTGTTGGCCAGCACCGAGGTGCCGGACCGACCACCGGTCATCACGTAGACGATGTCGAAAACCTTCATCACCAGGATGAGGATGGTCACGAAGACCACGATCACCGTCGGCCAGATCTGCGGTACGACGACCTTGAAGAAGATCTGGACCTCGCTGGCCCCGTCGATGCGCGCGGCCTCCACGGTGTCCTCGGGGACGCCCTTGATCGCCGAGGAGAGCAGCACCATCGCGAACCCCGCCTGCAACCAGATCATGATGACGATCAGGAGCAGGTCGTTGAGGTTGCCGGTCTGGATGCGGAGCCAGGCGACCGGCTCGAACCCGAGACTGGTCGAGATCGCCGAGAGGAGCCCGATCTGCTTGTCGCCCTGCGCGAACCTGGTCGCGTAGACGAAGCCCCAGATCGTGCTCGCCCCGACGAAGCTGATCGCCATCGGCATGAAGATGACCGATTTCGCGACCCGCTCCGGGAACGCCTTGAGCTGGTCGGCCAGCACCGCCACGAGCAGGCCGACGATGACGCTGGCCGCCGGGACGATGAGGATCCAGAGCAGGTTGTTGACCAACGTGCCGATGAACTCATCGTCCCGGAAGAGCGCCGTGTAGTTCCCGAACCCAACCCAGTTGATGCTGTTGTCATCGGCGAAGCTGTAGATCACCGTCATCACGGCCGGGTAGACCAGGAAGACGGTGACCACCAGGATGGCCGGGCCGATGAAGACGTACGGCTTGACGCGCCTGTCCCACTTGCCGGGCAGGAGGCCCGAGAGGAAGTTGAGCAGCCAGTAGAGGGCGGCGGTGCCGCCGACCCCGAGGACGATCGCTATCAGGCCGTTGAGGATCTTCAGGTAAGGATCATCGCTCATCCTCGCCAGCTCTCCTCGATCGCGTCGGCCGCCTCCTGAGCGCTCTTCTCACCTCCGACGTAGGCGTTCATCTCGCTCCAGAACGTCCCGGCGCCCACCTGCGCGGGCATCAGGTCCGAACCGTCGAAGCGGAACGTGTCGGCGTCCTGCAGCAGCGTCGCGATCTCACCGAACATCGGGTCGGCGTAGTTGGAGTTGTCGAACTCGACGCTCGGCGAGAGCCAGCCGCCGGACTTGGCCCACTCGGCACCGAAGTCGGGGGACGCGAAGAACTCCATCAGCTCCACCACGTCGGTGTCGTTGGTGAAGGCGGTCGCCATGTCACCGCCGCCGAGCACCGGGTTGCCCTCGAAGCCGCCCTCCATGCTGCCCGGGAGCGCGAAGACGCCGACGTTGCCGGCCAGGTCCGCCTGGACGTCCTTCGGGAAGAAGGTGGTGATGAAGTTGGCCTGGCGGTGCATCTCGCAGCCCGGCTTCGCGTCGAAGAGCGGGAGCGGGGAGTCGCCGAAGGGCTCGCTCAGGGTGCCGTCGGCGCCGCCGCGTACGTTCTTCGGCTTGTTGATGATGTCGCCCATGGTCTCGATCGCCTCGACGATCTTCGGGTCGTTGAAGGGGACCTCGTGGGAGACCCAGTCGTCGTAGAACTCCGGGCCCTCCTGGCGCAGGACGATCTCCTCGACCCAGTCGGTGTAGACCCAGCCGGTGTCGGCACCGGCCTCGGCGCCGAGGCACCACGGGGTCTGGCCCTTGGAGATCATCTGGTCCTCGAGGCTCCGCAGCTCGTCCCAGGTCGTGGGCGTCTTGTAGCCGGACTGCTCGAAGTTCTTCGGGGTCCAGACCAGCGACTTCATCGAGACGCGGATCGGGACGCCGTAGGTCTTGTCGTCGATCTCGACCGAGTCCATCAGGCCGGGGATCATGGTGTCGTCGAGCGAGCCGACGTCGATGAGGTCATCGAGCGGGAGCGTGTCACCCGACTCGGTCAGGTCACCGACCAGACCGGGCTGCGGGAAGAGCGCGATGTCCGGCGCGTCGTTTCCGTTGACCTTGGTGCGGATCTCGGTGGTGAAGTCCGTGGAGGGGGTGTAGGTCACCTCGATCCCCGTCTCCTTGGTGAACGTGTCGAGGGCCGCGTTGAGCCCCACTGCCTCGCCCTCGGGGATCGCGCCGAGGATCTGGATGCTGCCGTCTCCCTCTTCGGTGTCGCCGGCATCGTTGCTGCCACCGCCACCGGGGACGCCGCAGCCGGTCACAGCGAGCAGACCCGCGACTACTGCTCCGATTTGCCACTTTCGCACGTGCATCTGATTGCACCCTCCATCGTCGTGTTGATCCACGGAGTCGTGCCACGCAGGCCGCGTCGGGTCCACGAGGCAGCGCCTCGTTATGTGATCTCCATAACATTAGTCGTTATGGTCCATCGCTGTCCCGGGCAAATTGTCGAACACTCACCCGAGAACGCGCAGGACGATACCTGTCACGCACTCCGGCACCCTGACGACCCGCCATCCCGGTGTGGCTCCGGCGGCGGAGTTAGGCCAGAATCAGCGCCCAAATGAACTATCCGCACCCTCCCCATCAAAGCCCCGGCGAAGGGCCCCATCACCAGCCGCCTCGCGACCCGCTGGCCGTGGCCGGCCGGCTGGCCGCTGTCATCTGCTCGATCCTCTTCTGGCTGATCGGAGCGATCGCCGTGATCGCCGCCGTCATCGGCATCTTCCGTGCCTTCGGCGGCGACCTGGCCTGGCGTACGGTCGGGATCTGGGCCGTCGCCGGTCTCGGCTGCTTCGCGTTCTCCTGGATCGTCGCCACCCTCGGCCGGATCGGGCTCGACGACGAGCCGATCGGCTCGTGGCGCGTCGCGCCGTTCGAGCTGGCGCGGATCCTCTACCGCAACCGATGACGACAGCAGGCCGTACGTCGCGCGTGTCCGCGCGGCGTACGGCCTGTTGGCGTGGGGTCTAGACGAGCGCCTTGTCGGTCTCCGCCGCGGGTGGGGCGGCGTGGTCGTCGACCATTGTCGTCTCGTCGAACGGGTCCTGACCGTCCAGGACACGGTCGAGCTGGCTGTGGTCGATGGTCTTGGTCCAGTGGCCGACCAGGACGGTGGCGACCGAGTTGCCGGCGAAGTTGGTCAGCGCACGGGCCTCGGACATGAACCGGTCGATGCCCACGATGAGCCCGACCCCGTCGACCATCTCCGGGCGGTGGGACTGCAGCCCGCCGGCCAGGGTCGCCAGGCCGGCACCGGTGACACCGGCGGCACCCTTGGAGGCGATCATCATGAACAGCAGCAGGCCGATCTGCTCGCCGATGCTCAGCGGGTCACCCATCGCGTCGGCGATGAAGATCGAGGCCATCGTCAGGTAGATCGCGGTGCCGTCGAGGTTGAACGAGTAGCCCGTGGGGACCACGACACCGACGGTCGCCTTCTCGACACCGGCGTGCTCCATCTTCGCGATCAGGCGCGGGAGGGCCGACTCGGACGAGCTGGTGGAGAGGATGAGCAGGAACTCGCGGGCGAGGTACTTGAGCAGCTTGAAGAGGTTGACGCCGGTGGCCAGCTTGAGGATCACGCCGAGGATGCCGAAGACGAAGATCGCGCAGGTGACGTAGAAGGCGATCATGATGACGGCGAGGCTCTTCAGGGCGTCGATGCCGGTCTCGCCGACCACACCGGCGATGGCGCCGAAGGCGCCGACCGGGGCGGCCCACATGATCATCGCGAGCACCCGGAAGATCAGGTTCTGGATCATGGTGATCGCCTTGAGGATCGGCTTGCCCGACTCACCCATCCGCTGCAGCGCGAAGCCGACCAGCAGCGCGACCAGGAGGGTCTGCAGCACAACGCCGGAGGTCAGCGCCGAGAATAGCGAGGTCGGGATGATGCTCAGGAGGAAGTCGGTCGTGCTCGCGTGCCCCTCCGAGGCAGCCTCCTGGCCCGCGCTGGACGCGTCCGAGCTCAGCTGGAGGCCGGTGCCCGGGTCGATGATGTTGCCGACGATCACGCCGATCGCCAGGGCGACCGTGGACATCACGATGAAGTAGGCCAGCGCCAGGCCACCGACTTTGCCGACCTTGGCCGCGTTGGCGACCGAGCCGACGCCGATGACCAGGGTGCAGAAGATGATCGGCTGGATCATCATCTTGATCAGGTTCACGAAGGCCGTGCCGATCGGCTTCAGCTCCACCGCGAACGACGGGGCGATCAACCCGACCAGAATGCCGAGGACCACCGCGGCGATCACCGCGATGTAGAGATAATGTGTCCGGTCCTTCTTGGGTCTTGTCTCAGTGGTGGTCGTACTCATCGTTCCTCCTGGTCCGGTGTGTCCTGCCCTCCGGGGCAACTCGGGCAACTCTCCGGGAGAACGTGACGACCGTCACTGTTGTGTTCGTTGTGTTCGTGGCCACGATCACATCCACGCAACGGAGGTGGTCCAGAATGTTGTCGTGCCCCGTGTCCACCCGTTCCGCCCCCGCGTTCTCCGCGATCGGCCGGTGGCCCAGCAGGTGCTTCTCCTCCAGTTCGCCACGGTGCTGCTGCTTGTCGTCACGGGCATCCTGATGGCCTCCTACGACGCCCAGCGCGACTCCTACAGCCGCGCCACCCAGCGAGCGGTGGCCGTCGCCCAGACCGTCGCCGACTCCCCCACCGTCAGCACGGCGCTGCGTGGCGAGGACCCGACGGCGACCCTCCAGCCCTGGACCGAGCAGGTACGCCGCGACACCGACACCGACTTCGTCGTGGTGATGGATTTGGACCGCACCCGCTACACCCACACCGACCCGCGTCAGATCGGCGGAAAGTTCGTCGGCGATCTCGGCGGCGCGCCCGACGGCGAGGTCTTCACCCAGCAGTACACCGGGACGCTCGGCCCGTCGGTCCGCTCGGTGGTGCCGGTCGAGGAGGGCGACGAGGTCGTCGCGCTCGTGTCCGTCGGCATCACGGTCAGCGACATCAACCGCGGTCTCAGGCGCGACGTCACCATCGTGCTGCTGTGCGGCGCGCTGGTGCTGGCCGTCGGGCTGACCGGTGCCTGGCTGCTAAGTCGGCGGCTGCACCGGCTGACCCATGGCATGGGCGAGCGTGAGCTGGCCCGGATGTACGAGTACTACTCCGCCGTCCTCCACTCGGTCCGCGAAGGTCTGCTCCTACTCGACGGAGAGGGGCGCGTGCAGCTGGTCAACGACGAGGCGCGGCGCCTGCTGGCGCTGCCGGAGGACGTGATCGGCACCCGGATCGAGGACCTCGACCTGGCGCCCGGACTGGTCGCCGCCGCCCGCGGCCGCACCGCCGAGTCCGACGACCTCTACCTCGCCGGCGAGCGGATCCTGGTGGTCTCCTCGGCCCCGGCGCTGTGGGACGGCCGAGAGGTCGGCGCGGTGGTGACGCTGCGCGACCACACCGAGCTGCGCTCGGTGACCGGCGAGCTCGAGGTCGTACGCCGCCTCACCGAGTCGCTCCGGTCGCAGAACCACGAGGCGGCCAACCGGCTCCACACCGTTGTCTCCCTCATCGAGATGGGCCGCGAGCAGGACGCCGTCGAGTTCGCCACCGAGGAGCTCCAGGTCGCCCAGCTCCTCACCGACCGGGTCGTCGGCGCGGTCGAGGATCCCGTCGTGGCCGCGCTCCTGCTCGGCAAGTCGGCCGAGGCGGCCGAACAGGGCGTCGAGTTCCGCATCGTCGGCGAGGTGCCACCCGGCACGGGCATCCCGCCCCGCGACCTGGTGACGGTGCTGGGCAACCTCGTCGACAACGCCTTCGATGCCGTCTCCGGCTTCGAGTCCAAACAGGTCGAGGTCCACCTCACCGGTGACGACGACACCCTCACGGTGCGCGTGGGCGACAGCGGACCCGGCCTGGACGACGCCGACTCGGCGCGTGTCCTCGACCGTGGCTGGACCACGAAGGCCGAGCCCGGCACCGGCCGCGGCCTGGGCCTCGCGCTGGTCGGGCAGATCGCCCGGCGTCATGGTGGCGAGGTCGTCATCGGCCGCTCGCACCTCGGCGGGGCCGAGTTCACAGTCACGCTCGGCAGGGAGGTGGCGGCATGACGGTGCGTGTCCTGGTCGTCGAGGACGAGGCGCTCGCTGCCGAGGCCCACGCGGCGTACGTCGGCCGGGTCTCGGGCTTCGCCCTGGCCGGGATCGCGCGGTCGGCGCGCGAGGCGGTCCGCGCGCTCGATGCGGCCCGCGACGCCGGCACTCCGGTCGACCTGATCCTGCTCGACATGAACCTGCCCGACGGGCACGGGCTCGGGCTGCTCAGCCGGCTGCGCGCCGCCGGGCATCTGTGCGACGTGATCGCGGTGACGGCGGCGCGGGACACCAAGGTGGTGCGGCAGGCCGTCGTGCAGGGGGTCGTGCTCTACCTGCTCAAGCCGTTCACGTTCGCGACGTTCCGGGACAAGCTCGAGCAGTACGCCGACTACCGCGCCCGCTTGGACGCTGCCCCCGAGGAGGTCGTCCAGGACGAGGTCGACCAGCTGCTGGGGTCGCTGCGGCCCACCGGCAGCACACCGCTGCCCAAGGGCATGAGCGCGGAGACGCTGCGGGCGGTGACGGCCGCGTTGCGCGAGGCCGAGCGCGACCTGTCCGCGAGCGAGGTCGCCGCGGTGGTCGGTGCGTCGCGGGTGACAGCGCGGCGCTACCTCGAGCATCTCGCCGACAAGGGCCTGGCCGCACGCGGGGTCCGTTACGGTCCCAGCGGCGGCCGCCCCGAGGTCGGCTACTCCTGGCTCTGAACCGGGCGTCAGGCCGACTTAAATGGTTCGCGCACCGCATGTGTCGCCGGGCAGAGTCGATGCCCATGACCAGCAGCGACCTGTGGACCCGCGACGACGCCGAGCGCTACGACGACCCCGACGACTGGGTCAACTCGGCCGAGGTGACCGGGCCGGTGGCCCGCTTCCTCGCCGAGCTCGCCGACGGCGGCCCCGCGCTCGAGCTCGCCATCGGGACGGGCCGGATCGGCGTACCGCTGCGGGAGCTGGGGGTGCCGGTCACCGGCATCGAGCTGTCCCAGCCGATGGTCGACGTCCTACGGCGCAAGGTCACCGAGGAGGAGATCCCGGTCGTGGTCGGCGACATGGCCTCCGCCGAGGCGCCGGGGGTGGGGGCGTACTCGTTGGTCTATCTGGTCTTCAACACGATCGGGAACCTGCGTACGCAGGAGGAGCAGGTCGCCTGCTTCGCCAACGCCGCCCGTCATCTGGCGCCGGGCGGGCGCTTCCTGGTCGAGGTCGGCGTGCCCGGACTGCGACGGCTTCCCCCGGGCAGCCCGGCGATCCCGTTCGACGTCTCCGCCGCGCACCTCGGGTTCGACACCTACGACCTGGTCACCCAGCAGGCGATCTCGCACCACTACACCCGCGAGGCCGACGGCCGCTTCCGGTACGGGCCACACAACTTCCGGTTCGTATGGCCATCCGAGCTCGACCTGATGGCGCGGTTGGCCGGGATGACGCTGGAGGCGAGGTGCGCCGGCTGGGACCGCTCCGAGTTCACCAACGACTCCACGAGTCACGTGTCGGTGTGGCGCAAGCCGGACTAGCGCTGGAACTCCCAGGCGAGCCGGATCGCCTCACGGACGGCATCCGGGGCGGCGCGGTCCAGGTAGGCCTCGATCTTGTGGTGGGCCTCCAGCCTCGGCGGGATGCCGAAGGCGTCCGGCCAGCGTTCGATCAGCTCCTCGCGGCGCTCGATCGGTACCCGGACGAGCAGGGTCGACGCATCGACCAGCCTGGCGACGAGGCGGTCGTGGACATACCAGCCGCGTGGTTTGTGGCGGCAGCCGTCCAGCGAGGACACGAAGGCGTCGACCTCGTCCGGAGTCATGCCTCCGGAGCGTACGCCGTCCGCCACAGGCCGAGTCCAGGGCCGCCACAGGCCGATCTCCGCCGCGAAGCGAGCGGCGATGGACTCGATCACGCCACCGGCGGCGAGCAGCGCCTCGGGCTCGTCCGTGGTCCCGTCGCCGCTGTCGGACAGGGTCCGGAGCCTGGCCAGCTCTGGTGCCAGCGCCGGTTCGATCTCGCTCCAGCGGGCGGCGGACGTGAAACGGTCGGTGGTCCAGGTGCCGTCGTGGACGCTGACCAGGCCGGCCAGGGCGAGAAGGGACTTGCGCGCGATCCGGAGGGAGAGGTCGCTCGGGTCGTCGCGGCCGAGGGCGGCACGCCACCTGCGCAGGGCACGCTCGATGTCACCGTTGAAACCGCGGGCGGCACGAGCGTCCGCCGGGAACCCCGGCAAGGCTTCGCCCGGGTCGGGGCCGGCGAGATGCGCGCAGTAGTGGCGCAGGAAGACCCGGTTGCCGTACGCCTCGTCGCCCTCTCCGGCGTAGTCATCGGAGGACACAGCCGCGATCTCCACGCCGCGGCAGACGTCGGCGAACGCCGCCGACGCCTCGGCGCCGAGCACGGAGGCGTCCGCCGCCGGGAGTCCGATCGTCAGCAGATCGACGTCGGAGCCGGGCACGGAGGCCGTGCCGTTGGCCACCGAGCCGTAGACGTGGACCGACACCTCCGGCGCGACCCGCCCGAGGACGTACGCCAGGACCGGCTCATACGCGGAGGGCACTCGATCGCGCCGCGCTCCCGTGACGATCAGACCGTCGGGGGTCACGCCCTCGCGTGGGTCGGCCATCGCGGTCAGGTGAGGCGGAGCGCCATCTTCGACTCGGTGCGCGGGTCACCCTCGGGGAAGGGCTGCGTCTCACCGGTGAGCTCGAAGCCGAGGCGCTCGTAGAGGCGGCGCCCGGACTCGTTGCCGTCGACGACCCACAGGGTCAGCACCGAGGCACCGTCACGACGCGCCCAGCCGGCGACGGCCAGGATGAGTCCCTCGGCGAGGCCGTGACCACGCGCCTCGGGGGCGAGCCACATGTTGATCAGGTGGTGCTCGTCTTCATGGATGATCCCGGCGGCGAGCCCAGAGGGCTTCTCGCCGAGCCAGGCGATGTAGGCCGAACCGGACGCGGCCCACAGCCGCCAACGCTCGTCGGGCCAGGTCACCACTTCGTCGTAGGAGGCCCAGAACGCACGAGGGGTGTCCTGGAGAGCCGCGAGGCGCACCTTCTTGAGCGCCGGCCACTCGTCCTCGACGACGACACGCACCTCCGCCGTCGGGACCACCTTCTCAGGGGCCCCGACGCCGGGTATCGAGCTGGGTCGCTTCGGAACAGGCACGGGATCAGGCGAGGTCGAGACCGGGGTACAGCGGGAACTTCGCGAGCAGCTCCGCCGCGGCGGCCTTGGTGTTGTCGGCGACGGAGTCCTCGATGGCGTAGGACGCCTTGGACGGGCCGCCGGCCTTCGTGGTGCCGGGGGTCGTCTTCGAGAGCACGTCGACGATGAGCTCGGCGACGCGGTCGAACTCGTCGGCACCGAAGCCGCGGGTGGTCAGCGCCGGGGTGCCGAGGCGGATGCCCGAGGTGTACCAGGCTCCGTTCGGGTCGGACGGGACCGAGTTGCGGTTGGTGACCACACCCGAGTCGAGCAGCGCCGACTCGGCCTGGCGACCGGTGAGGCCGAAGCTGGTCACGTCCAGCAGGACGAGGTGGTTGTCGGTGCCGCCGGTGACGAGCTTGGCGCCGCGCTTGAGGAAGCCCTCAGCGAGCGACTTCGCGTTGTCGGCGACCTCCTGGGCGTAGACCTGGAAGCTCTCCTGCTTCGCCTCGGCGAAGGCGACGGCCTTCGCGGCCATGACGTGGGAGAGCGGGCCGCCGAGGACCATCGGGCAGCCGCGGTCGACGCTCGGGGCGTACTCCTCGGTGGCCAGGATGAAGCCGCCGCGCGGTCCGCGGAGCGACTTGTGGGAGGTCGAGGTGACGACGTGGGCGTAGGGAACCGGGTTCTCCTCGCCCTGGAACACCTTGCCGGCGACGAGGCCGGCGAAGTGGGCCATGTCGACCATCAAGGTGGCGCCGACCTCGTCGGCGATCTCGCGCATCTTGGCGAAGTTCACCCGGCGCGGGTAGGCGGAGTAGCCGGCCACGATGATCAGCGGCTGGAACTCCTTGGCCTTGGCACGCAGCGAGTCGTAGTCGAGCAGCCCGGTCTCCGGGTCGGTGCCGTACTGGTTCTGGTGGAACATCTTGCCGGAGATGTTCGGGCGGAAGCCGTGGGTGAGGTGGCCGCCGGCGTCCAGCGACATGCCCAGCAGGCGCTGGTTGCCGAGCTCGGAGCGCAGCGTCTCCCAGTCGGCCTCGGAGAGCTCGTTCATGTTCTTGACGGCCATCTTCTCCAGCCACGGGCCCTCGACCCGGTGGGCGAGGATGGCCCAGTACGCCGTCAGGTTGGCGTCGATGCCGGAGTGCGGCTGCACGTAGGCGTACTCCGCGCCGAAGAGTTCCTTGGCGTGCTCGGCGGCGATCTGCTCGACGGTGTCGACGTTCTGGCAGCCGGCGTAGAAGCGGTGACCGACGGTGCCCTCGGCGTACTTGTCGGAGAACCAGGTGCCCATCGTCATCAGCGTGGCGGGGCTCGCGTAGTTCTCGCTCGCGATCAGCTTGAGGCTGGCGCGCTGGTCAGCGAGCTCCTGCTTGGTCGCCTCGGCGATGCGGGGCTCCACGGAGGCGATGACCTCGAGGGCTTGGTTGTAGGCAGAACTCACAGTGCCTGAATTGACCGGGGCAGACAGATCGCTCATGGATCACAGCCTAGTCAGCCGCGCGGATGAGAGCAGCATCGTGGTCGCCCGGTGCGTTGCGTACGTCCTCTATCACCGCCCGCGGGAATGACCGACTGCTCAGCCTGGTTAAGAGACCGTGACCAGATGGTGACCTCGGCCACACCGCCCGCGTGAACAAGCGGGAACGTCCCACATAACGGACCGATGTCTCATATATCGGGATTCCAGATTGCGTGCGGGCCGTCCGCTACCTGAGACTCCTTGACATGGTCACTGCTGCAACACATGCGCACCTCGTGGTTCGACGCCACGTGGACTATTGCCGCATCCGCAGCTCGATCTGTTGGCGCCACTGACGCCCAGCGCTCCGCATCCCCCGCGTCGAGCCGCTGGCCCGCCGCCCGACAGACATCCCGGGCGCCCGCCGCGAGCACGTCCCTGCTCCGCCGTGCGTCCACGACCGACGCAAAGGTTTCTCTGACATGAGCGACAACCGGTTTCAGGCCAAGCGCGCCACCCGAACCGAGATCCCCCGCCCCAAGAAGGGCGAGGGCCAGTGGGCCCTCGGCTACACCGAGCCGCTGAACAAGAACGAGGAGTCGAAGAAGAACGACGACCCGCTCAACGTTCGCGACCGGATCCTCTACACCTACTCCAAGCGCGGGTTCGACTCGATCGACCCGGCCGACATGCGCGGCCGCTTCCGCTGGTTCGGCCTCTACACCCAGCGCAAGCCCGGGATCGACGGCGGCAAGACCGCCATCCTCGACGAGGAGGAGCTCGACGACCGCTACTTCATGATGCGCGTACGCTCCGACGGCAAGCTCCTTTCCCCCGCCGCGGTGCGCACACTGGGTCAGATCGGCGTCGACTTCGCGCGAGACACCGCGGACATCACCGACCGCGAGAACATCCAGTACCACTGGATCGACATCGTGAACGTCCCGGAGATCTGGTCGCGCCTCGAGGAGGTCGGGCTGCACTCGACCGAGGCCTGCGGCGACTCGCCGCGTCCGTTCCTCGGCTCGCCTGTCGCCGGCGTCGCCGCCGACGAGATCATCGACGGCACCTCGGCGCTGCGCGAGATCGAGTCCCGCTACCTGGGCGACCCCGCCTTCTCGAACTTCCCGCGCAAGTTCAAGACCGCGCTGACCGGCCACCCCTCCCACGACGTGGCGCCCGAGATCAACGACATCGCCTTCGTCGGCACCGTCCACCCCGAGCACGGCCCCGGCTTCGACGTCTGGGTCGGCGGCGGTCTCTCCACCAACCCGCGCCTGGCCGAGAAGCTCGGCGTGTGGGTGCCGATCGACGAGGTCGCCGACGTGTGGGCCGGTGTCGCGGGCATCTTCCGCGACTACGGCTACCGCCGGCTCCGCTCGCGGGCCCGGCTGAAGTTCCTGGTCGCCGACTGGGGCAAGGAGAAGTTCCGCGAGGTCCTCGAGAACGAGTACCTCGACCGTCAGCTCGTCTCCAACCCCTCCCCCGAGTCGCCCCTGGGCCACCGCGACCACGTCGGCATCCACGACCAGAAGGACGGCAAGAAGTACGTCGGCCTGGCCCCGATCGCCGGTCGCATCTCCGGCACCCACCTGGTCGAGCTCGCCGGCGTCATGGAGAAGTTCGCCGTCGAGGGCGCTCGGCTCACTCCGTACCAGAAGATCGTGCTCATCGGTGTCGACCCCGCGGTCGTCGAGGACCTCGTCGCCGCGCTGGACGCGATCGGCTTCTCGGCCCGGCCCTCCAACTGGCGCCAGAACACGATGGCCTGCACCGGGATCGAGTTCTGCAAGCTCGCGATCGTGGACACCAAGGACCGGGCCCGCGACCTGATCGCCTCGCTCGAGTCGCGGTTCCCGGAGCTCGACGCCTCGATCACGGTCAACGTCAACGGCTGCCCCAACGCCTGCGCGCGGACCCAGGTCGCCGACATCGGGCTCAAGGGCCAGCTGGTCCTCGACGACGAGGGCAACCAGGTCGAGGGCTTCCAGGTGCACCTGGGCGGCGCTACCGGGCTGACCGCCAACTTCGGGCGCAAGCTGCGCGCGCACAAGGTCACCTCGGCCGGGCTCGACGACTACATCTCCGCGCTGGTCGTCAACTACCTGGCCGACCGCGAGGAGGCCGAGACCTTCTCGGCCTGGACCGCGCGGGCCGACGAGGTCCTGCTGCGCGGCGAGAAGACCTTGGACGAGGTGACCGCATGAGTGAGCGCGCAAGCACCCCGTTCCACTGCCCGTTCTGTGGCGAGACCGACCTGTGGCCGCACGAGGCCACGCACGGGTCCTGGGAATGCCGCGCCTGCCTGCGCGCCTTCCAGCTGAAGTCACTTGGCCAGATTTCTCGGGCACAGATCTCTCGGGCAACTACGAAGGAGGCGCACCGATGAGCGTCAGCACAGCAGCCGCCCGGGCCAACCGCGCGGTGGACACCGAGGGACGTACGCCCGAGGAGCTGCGCGAGATCGTCTCCCACTGGGGAGCCGAGCTCGAGCTCGCCCCGGCCGAGACGATCATCGAGTGGGCCGCCGCCACCTTCGGTGAGCGGTTCGCGATCACGTCCTCCATGGGTGACGCGGTCCTGGCTCATCTCGCCTCGAAGGTCGTACCCGGGATCGACGTGGTCTTCCTCGACACCGGCTACCACTTCATCGAGACGATCGGCACCCGCGACGCCGTCGAGGCGACGATGCCGGTCAACCTCCTCACGATCACGCCCGTGCAGAGCGTGGCGGAGCAGGACGCCGAATACGGCAAGGACCTCTACCGGACCGACCCCGACCTGTGCTGCGCGCTGCGCAAGGTCAAGCCTCTGGCCGACTCGCTCGCCTCCTACGACGCCTGGGCCACCGGCCTGCGCCGCGCGGAGACGAAGAACCGGGTCATCGCCCCGGTCATCGGCTGGGACGCCAAGCGCCAGAAGGTCAAGGTGTCGCCGATGGCGCGATGGTCCGACGAGCAGGTCGAGCGATATATCGAGGACAACGGAGTGCTCGTGAACCCGCTCGTCTACGACGGGTATCCCTCGATCGGCTGCGCGCCGTGCACCCGCCGGGTAGCCCCCGGCGAGGACCCGCGCAGCGGGCGATGGGCCGGCACCGGCAAGACCGAGTGCGGCATCCACGCCTGATCCTCCCCATCACAGACTTTCCGCCCGCGTGGCAACACAGACCCGCAACACCCGAAGGATGAAGACAATGGCAGCTCCTGCACTGGTAGCCCTGGCTCACGGCAGCCGCGATCCGCAGTCGGCCGCGACCATCAACGCCCTCGTGGCCGAGGTTCGCGCCCTGCGCCCCGACCTCCGTATCGAAGCCGCCTTCCTCGACCACTCCCGGCCGCGTTTCCAGGCCGTCGTCGACAAGCTGGTCAAGGCCGGCCACGACGAGATCGTCGTCGTGCCCCTGCTCCTGACCGAGGCGTTCCACGCCCGCGTCGACGTACCCTCGGTCATCGCCGAGGCCACCGCGCGCCACTCCGGCCTGCGCATCCACACCAGCGAGATCCTCGGCCTCGAGAGCGTCTTCCTGCAGGTGCTCGACGAGCGGCTCCGGGCGTCGTTGAAGGCCGCGCGGGTGCGCGAGCTCGACGCGCTCGTCCTGGCCGCCGCCGGCTCCTCGGACTCGCTGGCCAACCAGTCGGTCGCCCGTCTGGCCCGGATCTGGGGTGCCCACCACAAGCTCCCGGTCGTGGCTGCGTACGCCTCGGCTGCTCCGCCGGCCACCGGCGAGGCCGTCCGTGCCTTCCGCGCCGAGGGCCGCCGCCACATCGCCGTCGGCATGCTCTTCCTGGCGCCCGGGCAGCTGCCCGACCGCGCCAAGGAGCTCGCCCTCGAGGCCGGCGCCGTCGCGGTCAGCGACCCGATGGGCGCCCACCCCGAGGTCGCCCGCACCATCCTGGCCCGCTACGCCGTCGGTGCCGTCGAGCTCGTCCCGGTCTGATCTGACCCGCCCCGCGCCGAGTCGGCGCATCCTGACGACAATCCCCGCCGAGTCGGCTCGTTATGTAGGCGGCGGTCGAGAAGACCCGGGTCGCGGTCATGACGCCGATGTTCTCGCCGTACGTCGTGGTCGCC